>NZ_CP013341.1:902132-1202843 GCF_001455205.1 Nitrosomonas ureae | reverse complement strand
CGTTGCAACGAGAGTTATTAATTGATCGCGTTCTGATGATGAGTGAAAGCTCATCAAGTCTTGAGAAAATCAAACTGATTGTTTTGACAGAATTATGGATCCAGAATCAGCTTACTGACGATACTGTATTGGAAAAACTGCTGATTGTCAGTGACTCTCATTATCGTCATTAAGACAAAATCGCGTCTTTTTTTCACACCGATTAACCGCTTGAATGAATGCAGCCAATGCACTCGCCTCATAGTTGGATTCATATTTCATTGTTAACAATCATCATCATGCACGACAATATAGAGCCAGAAAATTATTTTTCCCGGAAAGCTCATGGGTAAATCTCTGATCATTGCTGAGAAACCTTCAGTCGCAGCAGATATCGCGCGGGCGCTGGGCAATTTCACCAAAAACACTGATTTTTTTGAGAATGATCAATACGTCATATCTTCGGCAGTAGGTCACTTACTCGAGCTAGCCATCCCGGAAGAATACGAAGTAAAACGTGGCAAGTGGAGTTTCACAAACTTGCCCGTGATTCCTCCGCATTTTGATTTGAATCCAATAGAGAAAACTTCCTCACGCCTGAAGCTACTCAGCAAACTCATCAAACGCAAGGATGTCGATTCATTGATAAACGCCTGTGATGCCGGACGCGAAGGTGAGTTGATTTTCTATTATATTCTGCGCCATGTCGGCACCAATAAACCGGTAAAACGTCTGTGGCTGCAATCCATGACACCCGATGCGATTCGTGAGGGCTTCACCCGATTAATGGACAGCTCGGAAGTAAAATCCCTTGCAGAAGCCGCTGTCAGCCGTTCAGAATCAGACTGGCTGGTCGGAATTAATGGCACGCGCGCCATGACTGCATTCAACTCCCAGGAAGGAGGATTTCATAAAACCACAGTGGGGCGGGTACAAACCCCTACTTTGGCAATTCTGGTTGAACGAGAAGAAAAAATCAAAAAATTCCGCCCGCAGGATTACTGGGAAATTCACGCTACCTTTACAGCCAGTAGCGGTAATTATGCCGGCAAGTGGTTTGATGAGAAATTCACCAAGGATAAAATCAATCAAGAATCAAAGCCGGAGAGACTCTGGGAGCAAAATAAAGCTGCAATTATCCGTGATAAATGCCAGGGAAAATCCGGTCACGTCAATGAAGAAAGCAAACCCAGCAAAGAAATCTGTCCATTACTCTATGATTTGACCAGTCTGCAACGCGACGCCAATAGCCGCTTTGGTTTTTCAGCCAAAGCAACACTCGGCCTGGCGCAAGCGCTGTATGAAAAGCACAAGGTACTGACTTATCCGCGAACGGATTCACGCGCTCTACCGGAAGATTATATCGGCACCGTTAAAGATACAGTGCAGAATCTGGAAAACACCGACTACGGTAAATTCTGCCGCCAGATTCTGGCATCAAACTGGGTGGTCCCCAATAAGCGTATTTTCAACAACGCCAAAATCTCAGATCACTTTGCCATTATCCCGACTTCATTAAATCCAACAAAATTAAACGAAGCGGAAACCAAGCTTTACGATCTGGTTACCAAACGTTTCCTAGCCATCTTTTTTCCAGCTGCAGAATTTCTGGTCACCACCCGTATCACCCGGATTGAAAACGAACCTTTTAAAACTGAAGGTAAAGTCATGGTTAATCCGGGCTGGCAAGCAGTCTATGGAAAATCGACCAAGCCGGACAATGCGGAAGATGACAATACGCTCGTCGCCATTATTCCCGACGAATCCGTCATTACGGAAGCGATCGACATTATCGCAAATCAAACTCGCCCACCGGCAAGATTTAATGAAGCAACCTTGCTTTCCGCAATGGAAAGCGCCGGCAAGCTTGTAGAAGATGAAGAGCTACGTGCTGCGATGAGCGCAAAAGGCTTAGGCACACCGGCGACCCGCGCTGCGATTATTGAAGGTTTGGTTTTTGAAAATTATATCCAGCGGGTTGGCCGCGAATTGCATCCAACCGCAAAGGCTTTCTCATTAATTACGTTATTACGCGGCCTTAAGATTCCCGAGCTTATCTCACCTGAATTGACAGGCAATTGGGAGTTTCAGTTACGCCAGATTGAACAAGGGAATCTGAAACGTACTGCATTCATGGAAAAAATTGCCGAGATGACACGGCATATGGTAGAACAAGCCAAGACACATCGCGGCGAAACCATTGCGGGGGATTTTGCCGTATTGAAGTCGCCTTGCCCGAAGTGTGGTGGCATCGTGCATGAAACCTATAAAAAATTTCAATGCCAGAAGTGTGATTTTGCCCTCTGGAAAATTCTGGCCGGCCGCCAATTTGAAGTTGAAGAAATGGAAACATTGATCACCCAGCGCGAAGTCGGTCCGCTACAAGGTTTTCGAAGCAAAATGGGGCAATCCTTTAATGCCATCATCAGACTCACGGATACCTTGGAAATGAAATTTGATTTCGGTAACAATGATGAAAATCAGGAGGAAGTCGATTTCAGCGAGCAGCTTCCACTGGGTAAATGCCCCAAATGCAACCATGCAGTTTATGAACACGGCATGCAGTATGTTTGCGAGAAATCTGTCGGAGCTGCTCGTACCTGTGATTTTAAAACAGGGAAAATTATTCTTGCACGTCCAATTGATCGTGCACAAATCACCAAATTGCTGGAAACAGGAAGAACCGACTTATTAACAAAATTCATTTCCAAAAAAGGAAGACCCTTTTCGGCTTATCTGGTTAGAAATTCGGATGGAAAAATAGGTTTTGAGTTTGAACAAAAAACTCCTAAAAAAACAACTGAAACAAAATCCAAAACAAAACAGTCAAAAACCCGATCGACTGGCAATATTGCCTCCTAGCCCTTTTAAGATAGTCCATCTAATCATCATCCTCTGCACCAGTAGCGAACAGTTTGGCAGTTGATCACGGAAAATCCCGGGCATCAAGCGATTGCCCGGATTCTCGCCCTTGTTGACGCATTTTTATAAATAAAAATTGAGGATATACTTGCCCACTCCACTGGTAGCCATAATTATCATAATAAGCCCTCCTATAATGGCAGTTCCTTCAATAACGATGGATACAAATGCCCGTGATGTGCTCTCAAACTCCTCTTCACCCAAAGTATTTCTTCGCTTCTCCCTGCGATCCTTCACCCACAACTGTAACCAAATGGCCACAGGAATCGCCAATAAAGAGAACATCAAAACAATTTCTGCGTCTTCCATTTATAAAACCTCTATGTTATTAATAATAGTACGATAAATTAATCTCTTAGATGCTCGCAATAAACTGCGATATCCGATAACATCATTTCAAAACCAAACGTTTTACGTTAGCCGATTGCTTTTCATTCAAAATTTACTGCGATAGATTACCTTAAACAAGATAGCATGATAAAGATTTTTCCAAAGGAGATAAATCATCGACTCGGGTAGTACGAGCGAATTCATGCTACTTGCCCGCTCAATAAAATTACGCTCTGAATGTTCTTATGAGATATCATTCTTCATTTTAATTGCATATACCAACCATGAAGTGGCTTGATCTTCCATTGGCCAAGAAAGTTCAAGGCACAATACGATTACCTGGATCAAAAAGCATCTCCAATCGGATTCTCTTACTTGCCGCACTCGCGCAAGGCACCACGCAAATTCACGATTTGTTGGCTTCTGACGATACGGGACATATGCTGGATGCACTGGCCCAATTGGGTGTCATGGTCACTCAAACCGAAAAAAATAATTATCGTATTTGCGGCATCAATGGAACATTTCCAGTTACAGATGCTGACTTATTTCTCGGTAATGCCGGTACCGCTTTTAGACCATTGGTTGCGGTATTATCCTTAATGCATGGACATTATCGACTATCAGGCGTGCCACGAATGCACGAACGACCCATCGCGGATCTGGTGGATGCATTGCGACAATTAGGTTCAAATATCAATTACTTGGGCAATCCCGGTTTTCCACCGCTGGAAATAAAACCATTTTCCCCGCATATCATTGGGGATACGCATGCTGTTAGAGTAAAAGGCAATGTATCCAGCCAATTTCTCACTGCATTGTTGATGGCATTACCTCTGAGCGGAAAGAAATCCATCATCGAAGTAACGGGCACCTTAATCTCCCAACCTTATATCGAATTAACGCTTGCGCAAATGCAGCATTTTGGCGTACTAGTGGAACATACCAACTGGCGGCAATTTGTAATACCGACTCAACAAAAGTACCGCAGCCCAGGACATTTATCCGTCGAAGGGGATGCCTCGTCGGCTTCATATTTTCTCGCAGCCGGTGCCATCGGTAATGGACCGGTGAAAGTGGAAGGAGTCGGCTGCAACAGCGTGCAGGGCGATGTTCGCTTTGCAGCAGCGCTCGAGCAAATGGGGGCTAAAATATCCATGGGAGAAAACTGGATTGAAGCAAGCAGCGGGAATAAGGATGTTAACGGAAAATTTCTCCACGCCATCGATCTGGATTGCAATCATATTCCCGATGCAGCGATGACACTTGCTGTCATCGCATTATTCGCAGATGGCGTTACAATGCTGCGTAACATTGCCAGCTGGCGCTTAAAAGAAACAGATCGCCTTGCAGCAATGTCCACTGAATTGAGGAAATTGGGCGCGAGTGTTGAAGAGGGCGCGGATTACTTGCGCATTACCCCTCCAATCCATGGTTTGACCCCGCACGCGACGATTGATACCTACGATGATCACCGTATGGCTATGTGCTTTTCCCTGGCCTGCTTGGGCGCGCCCGTGCGCATCAACGACCCTCAGTGCGTAGCTAAAACATTCCCCGATTATTTTGAAAGACTGTCGCAACTGGTTCATCCTGAAATCAAATAATTTCACCGAACCATTGATGCAAAACCCTAAGATTCCTAATGAAAACTGAGAAAATACCTGTTATCACCATCGATGGCCCGTCAGCATCGGGAAAAGGCACCATTGCTCAATTAGTGGCGCGAAAGATTAAATTTCATTACCTGGATAGTGGCGCGCTTTATCGTCTGGTTGCTTTGAAAACACTGCAATCGCACGCTGATATCCACGATGCTGATCAGCTTGCCCAAATTGCCAAACACCTGGACATCGTATTTAAAAATGAGCAGATCTATCTTGAGGGCGCCATCGTCACAGAAGATATTCGCGCAGAACAATGCGGCTTGCTCGCTTCCCAGTTAGCGGCCTATCCCCAAGTTCGGGCAGCGCTCACAGAGCGTCAACGCGCATTTCGCCAACCTCCGGGACTGGTTACCGATGGTCGGGATATGGGATCGGTTATCTTTCCCGACGCCACGCTAAAAATATTTTTAACAGCCAGCGCCGAAATACGCACACACCGACGATATAACCAGTTGAAAGAGAAAGGAATAAGTGCTAACATGGCAGACCTGTTGCATGATATCAAGAAACGGGATGAACGGGATAGCAATCGTAGCATCGCGCCGCTTGGGCAAAGCGCGGATGCACGATTACTGGATACTTCGGCATTGACCATATCCCAGGCACAAGACACTGTTCTCTCCTGGTATAATGAAATTGTGCATAAAGCCAGCGTTTGAATAGAGATAAACATACTTCTTAACGCTACACGTAAAGAGTAAGAAAACTATTATTCAAACATTTTATTAACTAACCAGTCCATTGGCCATCCAAACCATTGGATTATTACAATCAGGTATTTTTTTATAATGACTAATGCTTCCACTGCAACTCAACAATCCCCCGAAAGTTTCGCCGCACTCTTTGAAGAAAGCCTCTCACGGCAGGAAATGCGTATTGGTGAAGTCATCACCGCCGAGGTCGTTCGCGTTGATTACAATATTGTAATTGTTAACGCCGGACTTAAATCCGAAAGCTTTATTCCTGTTGAAGAATTTAAAAATGACCGGGGTGAGATTGAAGTTAAACCCGGTGATTTTATCAGTGTTGCCATCGAATCCCTTGAAGATGGCTATGGCGAAACCCGCCTTTCCCGTGATAAGGCTAAACGCCTGACCGCTTGGCATGATTTGGAACAGGCAATGGAAAGCGGCAAGATTGTGACTGGCATGGTTAACGGCAAGGTTAAGGGTGGCCTGACTGCGATGATTAATGGTATTCGGGCCTTTCTGCCAGGTTCCCTGGTCGACATTCGTCCTGTTAAAGACACCACGCCTTATGAAAATAAGGAAATGGAATTCAAAGTCATCAAGTTGGACCGGAAACGCAATAACGTAGTAGTTTCACGTCGCGCTGTACTGGAAGCGACACAAGGCGCGGATCGGGAAACCTTGTTATCCAATCTGCAGGAAGGCGCGGTGGTTCAAGGGGTGGTAAAAAATATCACGGACTATGGCGCATTTGTTGATTTGGGCGGCATCGATGGCTTATTGCACATTACCGACCTGGCATGGCGCCGGGTTAAACACCCTTCCGAAGTCGTCAATATCGGCGATGAAGTCACCGCCAAAGTGCTTAAGTTCGACCAGGAAAAGAATCGTGTTTCACTGGGGATGAAGCAGTTGAGCGAAGATCCCTGGGTAGGTTTGTCGCGCCGTTATCCGGCACGCACTCGCTTGTTCGGCAAAGTGACCAACCTGACAGACTACGGCGCTTTTATCGAGATCGAACAAGGTATCGAAGGATTGGTGCATGTTTCAGAAATGGATTGGACCAACAAAAATGTTTATCCTTCCAAGATCGTGCAACTGGGCGATGAAGTTGAAGTCATGATCCTCGAAATCGACGAAGAACGTCGCCGTATCTCATTGGGCATGAAGCAATGCCAGGCTAATCCATGGGAAGAATTTGCCGCCACTCATGATAAGAATGCCAAGGTTCGCGGTCAAATCAAATCCATCACCGACTTCGGTGTATTTATCGGACTGCCTGGAAATATCGATGGTCTTGTCCATTTATCTGACTTATCCTGGCATCAGCCTGGCGAGGAAGCCGTGCTCAATTATAAAAAAGGTGATGAAGTCGAAGCCATGATTTTATCGATCGATGTCGAGCGCGAACGCATTTCATTGGGCATCAAACAAATGGAAGGCGATCCTTTCACCAGCTTCGTTGCCGAAAACGATAAAAACAGCATCGTTACGGGCACGGTAAAATCAATTGATCCTAAAGGCGCTGTCATAGCACTCACTAATGATATCGAGGGATATTTGCGCGCATCCGAAGTCTCGCGTGATCGGGTTGAAGATATTCGCACTTTCCTGAAAGAAGGCGACACGGTCGAAACCATGATCATCAATGTAGATCGCAAAAACCGAACCATTAATCTTTCGATTAAAGCGAAAGATAAATCAGATGAGTCAAGCGCCATGCAAAAAATTAAAGCTCCGGCTAATGCAGGCACAACCAGTCTGGGCGCTTTACTGAAAGCAAAAATGGATAGTAAAAACACTGAGCAATAAGGATATTTCATGACGAAATCTGAATTAATTACCCGGCTTGCAGCACGCTTCCCCCAACTGGTTGCAAAAGATGCAGAGTTGTCAGTCAAAACGATTATTGATGCCATGGCTCAAAGTCTGGCCAGTGGCCATCGTATAGAAATACGCGGTTTTGGCAGTTTCGATTTGAACTATAGGCCGCCCCGTATCGGGCGCAATCCCAAGTCAGGCGAAAAAGTCAAAGTCCCGGAGAAATATGTGCCGCACTTTAAAGCGGGCAAGGAAATGCGTGAACGGGTGGACTATACGGATAAGAAATAGTTTTTATCCAATGGAAATGCGTATCTGTGTGGCATTTCATCACCTGCCGCACAGATACATCAACTATCCTGCACCGCGTTGCACCAATCTTTCGCTTGGGTAATGAAATATTAAGTACTCAGCCTGTTTTGAGCTTATAATTTATTCACATCTCTAATAACCTGTACGGACTCTACTCATTATGATGAATCTAGTTGCCTGGCTTTTTCGTATTGTAGTCTTTGTAATACTTGCGGTATTTGCATCCAAAAACTCGCATCCTGTCATGCTCCAGTACACCCTGGATCAGTCTATCGAACTACCCCTCAGTGTTGTGCTTTTGATTTCCTTTGCACTGGGCGCGCTTATCACTATGATTGTTGTTCGATGCCGATGTAACTCGAACGATTAAACATCGCCTAGCTTCATGCATGAACCCCGCATTATTGTAGCGCTGGATTTCCCCGATGGTAAAAGCGCCTTACGGTTAGCGCATCAGCTTGATCCCCAATTATGCCGTTTGAAAGTCGGAAAGGAGCTGTTCACCGCGACCGGCCCACAACTCATCGAGCAACTCATGGCAAGAGGATTCGATGTATTTCTTGATCTTAAATTCCACGATATTCCCAATACGGTTGCCAAAGCTTGCCAGGCTGCTGCTGATCTGGGCGTATGGATGGTCAATGTGCATGCGCTGGGAGGCCGCAAAATGCTTCAGGCTGCGCGGAAAGCAATAACTCCCGGCACAACAAAACTGATCGCGGTCACGTTGCTCACCAGCATGGATCAGGATGATCTTGCTGATATCGGTTTATCCGGCCAACCTGCGCAGATCGTCAACCGCCTGGCACGGTTAGCTTACGAATGCGAACTGGACGGCGTTGTTTGCTCCGCACTGGAAGCCGCCCATCTACGACAGCAATTGGGTGAGCACTTCTGTTTGGTAACACCGGGTATTCGACCGCACGACAATAATGCGGATGATCAGCGAAGAATTATGACGCCACAGCAGGCCATCCGGAATGGCGCCAACTATCTGGTTATCGGTAGGCCAATTACACAAGCATCAGATCCGCTCGTTACATTACAGGAAATATTCGCAAGCATTTCTTAGTGATGCTATTCAACCTTCCTGTTAGTTCTTATTTCTTATGCTTTAAATTTATATTGTTAATTGTTTAATAAAAAACCACGCTAGATTTACCTAGCGTGGTTTTTTAGATGCTTTGTAACTAAACGACTTAAAGAACTTCTTTATGAGAAAATAAAGTCGCTTGCATTAACATCAGCACCCGTTACACCTACCAGCAAAATCCGTCCACCACCAAATGCATCATTTTCTATCAATACACCAGCAGCAACGTCGGTAATTGTCAAATCATCATCTGACGCTAGACCAAAAGCTGACAAATCAATTTTATCATCAGTCACATCACCACCTACTTCGATATCGCTAATCGCCACATCGCCGGTAAACTCGGTAGTAAATTCGAATCTATCACGGAAGCCCGTAGCCCCAAACAACTCGGAAGCCTCATCCCCCCCATTGACGTCATCAAAGTCAAAAGTCCCCGCTGCGGTCTCGCCCAAATTAGCTAGTGTAAATGTAGTACCATAACCCAAGCTGTTTGCAGCCATTTGAACACCACCGGTTTGACCGATCAGATCAATTGCACCGATCTTCGTGGCGCCATTATTGGTATTATCGGCATCGGTAATATCGGTAATAATTACATCACCTGCGCCGGCAAATGTCAGACCTGTCACGCCATCGGTTTCAATTGCAGTGAACGTTGTGTCATCGGTATCAGCCGTTGTGGTTACAGAAACAGTTTCAACGCCAGTCACATCAAGCCCGTTGACTGCAACAGCAGCATCAGCATTGATCAGGACTGCCAGATTATCTTCCGCACCCACTGAAGTTACCAGAATATTATTTGCTGTTTGAGTAGCCTGAATTTCTAGCGTACCGGCTTCGAAATTATCGATGGTCAAATCACCGGCACTCGTTACATCACCGGATAAAACAACTTTTGTTACTCCAAAATCAGCGTTGTCGAAGGTAACGGCACCCGTTGCTGTGGTCAATTCCAGCACTTCAAAACCGGTTTGGACAGTACCATCCAAGCTAGCAACATCATCACCGTCAATGGCCAGTGTATCTTCACCTTCATCACCACCTTCAACAGTATCATTGCCATCAATGGTACCGGTCGCAAAAGCCACTCTATCATCACCTGCACCCAGATCAATGGTGTCATCGCCTGTACCTGCGGTAACATCGTCATTACCAGCACCACCTGTAACAGTCAAATCAAGTGTCGCAGCGCTCAGATCAACAGTCACGCCACCTGTGCTGCCAGATGCATCCACTGTTTCCAACGCAGTCGTATCAACAACAGCCGATAATGTACCTTTACCCGTTACTGTCAAACCTGTTATCGCGGAAAATGCTGCCACATCAAGGAAGTTATCACCCGTTGCAGCAATACTCATGGTTTCGATAGCAGCCGCATCGGTTGATGAATCAACCACTGCATTTGTTGTATCGTTACCAGCACCCACGGCTGCCAAATTCAAATTATCCTCAGTACCGGTTACATCATCAAAAGTATCGATGTCGGTAGTAGATCGGGTATTTCTAATACCAAAAGTAGCTGCAATTGGAGCAGTGGTAAAAGTCAGTGTTTGAAGAGACGAAGATACATTATTCCAAATTTGCTCGGCACCTGTGGTATCACCAAAATCAACAGATGAACTGGTAACTGCACGAACATTGATGACTTCCAAATTTGAAATGGCTGGAGAAATAGTGTCTCCGTCAAGAGTAGCATTTAATGTATCGCGACCGGCGGCACCATCGAGAATATCCAGATTCTCAAGACTATTTACCAGAGTACCCGCACCATCATTCACGATACTCGCTATGAAAGTGTCATTTCCAGCACCACCGGTAAGGATATCAGCACCAAAAGTCAATGCAAGTGTACCGCCTACATTCGCACCTTCACCAATGCTATCCAAATAAGCCATAGCATCTTCTTCAGTTGTAGGAGTACTTGCTGTCACACCGCCTAAGATTGATTGCAATTTTGCCAGATCAGCGGAAGAATGCTCTTTTGAATACAGTTCAGCAACTAACGCTTTATTTGATAACAATGCTGCTGTGTCCGCAAATTCTGCCGGTAACGTAGCAGGATCTTGTGAGAGAAATGTCACTGCCTCAACAATGATTGCACCAAAGCCCACACCAGAGTCGATTTGCCCTGTAAAGAAATCTTCAGCTTGAGTAGCTGCACTACCTTCAACACCATCAGCCACTAAACCAAAATTATTCATTAAAGCTTCAACTTGATCTTCAGTTGTTACTCTTCCGCCCATAATACCGTTAGTAAATAATGGATGCGCAGCCAAAAAGTCTGCTAATTGTGGAATGGTCATACCACCTTCCACCATATTTGCCATTTCGGTTAAATAATCACCACCCGGTGCTGCGTTGAATAAACCTGCTGTCACCTTCAGAACTTCAGTTTCCTGCTCTTTCGATATAGCCATGGGAGCTCCCTCGTTATAAAAATTAAAAATAAATACTAAAGTAAATTACTTGCAAGTTTTTCACTTTCACTTTGTCTCTATGTAACTTCTGCGCAACGCACACAATGTCCTAGCAGAAAATACCACAAAAGCCAAGTTAAAGTCCATTCTGCCCAAAACAAAACCTCTTTGCAAGTTTGTAACCGAAGTTTTCATCGGGCATGTTGCGTAATTGCAACAATTATAATGCTATTAATTTACGCTAAAATATGAATATGCAGGACAAGCGTGTATTTATTCCAACAATTCATCGGTGCAAAAGTATGCATGCCTACGCTCACGCGATCTGAAACAAATGGCTGCCGCCCAGGCAGTGGATGGACTATAGGCATAACTAATAGTTCAAGCAATCGGATATGACAACAAGAATGGCTGTCTCTATTTTCTCAATAGCGATGAACCAATCTTTTTCTATGCATTAATTTCCGCTTGTTAATCTGCGATAATAGGCTATTCAATATTCTAAGTTTAGTTTCTTGCGCCTGTTTAATACCATCCTCCCGAATCGCTTCCGTAGCTTGTGGCAGCATGCTCCGTTCATCCTGCAAACGATTGAGCGCGAAGTGAGCAGTCGATGCCGGGGCTCGTTCCAGGGATTAGGATTATTATGGCCATTTATCAATCCTGCCCTGATATTGTCGATAACTACCTTTGTCTTCAACGTCGTGTTTAAAGTACCCCCGGATCGAGGATTCGCAGATGTCCTTTAACACTTCGGGCTATGAGCCAGCCATTAATGTCGTGAAACTATCCAAATGCTATCAGCTGTATCAGCACCCCAGAGATCGTTTAAAACAATTTTTGTGGCCGCACCGATGGTGGGGTTCGCGACAATATTACCGCGAGCTGTGGGCTCTAAACGATATCGACTTAACGATAATGCCTGGAGAAGTGGTAGGCATCGTAGGTCAAAACGGCTCAGGAAAATCGACACTGCTGCAACTGATTTGCGGCACCTCAACCCCCACCTACGGTGAAGTGCAGGTGAACGGCCGTATCGCTGCTTTACTGGAACTCGGTGCCGGATTCAACCCGGAGTTTACCGGGCGCGAGAATGTCATGATGAGCGCAGCCATCATGGGGTTAAATCAAGTGGAAATTGCTGAGCGCATCGAACAGATAATCGATTTCTCAGGTGTGCGTGATTTTATTGATCAACCCGTAAAAACATATTCCAGCGGCATGTATGTACGCTTGGCATTTTCTGTTGCCATCAATGTCGACCCGGATATCCTGATCATCGATGAAGCTTTATCGGTGGGAGATGGCGCGTTTGCCCGCAAATCATTTACCCGCATCATGCAAATGCGCGATGCGGGTAAAACTATCTTGTTTTGTTCCCACTCGCTGTTTCAGGTTGAATCTTTATGCGCCCGTGCAATCTGGCTCAATAAAGGCAAGATGATATTAGACGGCGAATCCGCCCAGGTGGTATCGGCCTATCAGTCATTTTTGGATCAAAACACAGCTAACCCGGCAGCCGAAACGTATTTTGCAGGCAAGAACGTCCCGATACCGCACAAAAAGCAACCATCCGGCAATGCGCATCTGGAAAAAGTGCAACTCATCGCTGATGACGCCTGCACACCGCATGCCGATATCGCCAGCGGCCAATCCAATATTCTGATAAATATAGGTTTTGCTTCAGATCCCGCACTCCCGTGCCCGAATATCGCCATGACGCTACATGCCAAAGATGGCCGGATCATCACCAGTACAGCCACATGGGAAGATCAGTTCGCGATTCAACGATCTCCCGATGGATCGGGGCAACTTTGCCTCCGGCTGGAACGATTGCCACTCCTTAAAGGAGAATATCTGGTCAATATCTATTTATTGTGTGAACGTGGCCTGCATCTGTATGATTCAGCAGAAGCTATTGCAACCTTACAAGTAACACAAGCAGGACGCCTGCAGGGATATTTTTCAATTCCTCACCAATGGGAAAACAATACCATCATTCAGAATGACTAAATCCATTAATAACAATTCGATACAAAGCACTCAGCATTATCGCCAAGCTACTCATGCAACTGCTTCAATGACAGCAGCTTTACCCTCTCCCTGTGAGGCTCTGGCGTTTCCATTCAATATATACGCCCATGCATTGCAGCTGCATGAAGGCATGGCTTCGGATTTACATTTCGGCTTGTTCCAAAACGACAAAATCAGTATGCGGACAGCGCAGCAATCTACGCATGAACTACTGCGATCAAAGCTGCCGCCATCTCCCTGCCGTATTCTGGAAGTGGGGATAGACTCAGGAACAACCTCATCCCTGCTCAACCAACCGGATTATGAGGTCTTTAGCATTACGGTCGATACGCAGCAAGCCGAACGATTCAAAAGGAATGCAAAGCCACAAGCTTCTGCCCAATATCAGTCACTGGAAACTATTAATACCGAAGCGAAGGGCTTCGATATTGTTTTATTTAAGGAATCAGCGCAATACATTGATCAGCTGGAAATTATTAATAAAGCACTGGATCTGTTATCGCCCTCGGGGCAATTGATCGTAATGGGCGAATTTGCACTGAAGCACAATACTACAGACTTAGAAAATCTCCATTTACTCAAAAATATGATCATGCTGGCCGAGCGATCGGGGTTTGAGTTGATTGAAAACTTGGATTTATCCGTGTTAGCGGCACCTACCTTCGATTACTTGTTACAGGCCATTTCAACATACCGGCAACGGCTGATCAAGGATCTTTTTCTTAACCCCGAACAACTGACACAACTGGAACAATCCAACCGGATTAATCGGGAAAAATATACCAACGGGGAGTATGGCTACGCTTTGTTGCGTTTCAGAAAAAAAACAGCACCTCGATGGCACTTGCAGCTTCTCAAGGAGAACCAAAAACATAAGCTGTTTGATTTGTTCAAGAAAACATTCAATCACACTATGACACCCGCTACCTGGCAATGGAAATATGGTGCAAACACAAGCCATGCACTGGGTGTATGGCAGAAAGATAAGCTGATTGCTCACTACGGCGGTGTTGCCCGACAGATTCTATTTTTTGGACAACCCCAAACAGCGGTACAAATTGCGGATGTCATGGTTGATACCAGCGAACGGGGCATACTCACACGAAAAGGACCTTTTTTCCTGATGACGGCTGCCTTTCTGGAACATTACATTGGTTATGGCAAACCTTATCTAATCGGCTTTGGATTTCCAAACGAACGCCACATGAAGATTGCGGAGCGGCACGGATTATATGGTGAAGTTGGAAAAATGGTCGAGATCACCTGGCCACCGTTATCGAAATTTCCCCATTGGCGCACCCGATTACTTCCTATCACTCCATTAGATAATAATGCACCAATTACGCTCATCGTTAATGAGTGCTGGCAGCAAATGGCTAATGATTTGCAAACTGCATTAGTCGGTGTTCGCGACTGGGCTTATATACAACATCGCTATCTTAATCATCCTACCCAGCATTATCAGGTCGTATTGATAAAAAACCGCGGTAGCGACCAAACACGAGGGGTGCTGATACTGCGCTATGACGCTCACGGGTGCGAAATCGTCGACTTCATCGCGCCATTGGCCGAGATTCCTCTTCTTGTTCTGCACGCTCGAAGATTGGCAGGCATTAATGGCCAGCAACGATTGTTTTGTCGTATCACGGAAAACTTTGCCGCCCATTTCGCAGTCGCCGGCGGTACCCGAAAAACGCTGGATATTCGCATTCCCGCCAGCACCTGGGATAACGCGCCATCGATTGATTCTTTACGTAACCATTGGTGGCTGATGTCCGGCGATGCGGACTTTCGCTAAATAAGTTTATATTGAATTTAAATGCAACCGTTGCTCACGATACGCAAATAAGCGTTTAATTAATAGACTCACGACAATGAGCGCAATCTCCACGCTAGTGAACCATTGATCGCCATGAAAATTTTGATGGTTACACGTGAAACCCGTTCGGATCAGCGTTACGGTCTCGGACGCAGCTTGGCGCCCATTGTTGAGGAATTTCAGCGCCGCGGAGTCGAGGTGGGCTATCTTTGCCAAGCCGACTTAGGGCGACGCGCTATACTCTGGCAACAACGCCTCCTGGCTTTATTAAATTGCTTACCCGGCATCAAAAACACACCCACCCATTTCCCCGCATTGTTCCAGGTTCTGCTGGAACGCTTTAATATGGGACGTCTTGCCGCAAAACTGGCAGTTACGCAGAAATATACCCACGTACACTGCCACGATCCCTATATCGCCATGAGTTTGCGCTTTTTCCTGCGATTCTATCTCGATCACAAGCCAGTGTGGGGCATCACCGAACATGGTTTCGGTTGTTATACTCAAGCCATTCACGAAGATGGCGTGCATCTGGGTCATCGCGTGATGCGTTTCATGCGCCATCGGGAAGCCAACATACTACGCGCTGCTTTCTGGGTAATCGCACCCACTCGCCGCGGCGTCTCTCAGATTGCACACGATCTGGCTATTCATCCGCTACCTGCTCATTGGCATCATTTGGTTCACGCACGTCCCGTAGTGAACCGCTACAGCCGGAAGGATGCGAGGAATCGTCTCAGTTGGAACGAGTCTGCGATTTATATATTAAGTATTGGCCGCATCTCCCCGGTCAAGCAATATCCCTTACTCATCGAAGCCTGTGCCAAGCTTAAGCTAGAAAAAGAACCCCAGTTAGTTATTCTGGGTGAAGGCGATCATAGTACTTTACAAAAACTGGCTCAGCAATCAGGACTTACGCGTGAGATCCTGTTCGCAGTGGCTGAAGATATCGGTTTATATCTTTGTGCCGCCGACTTGTATGTCAGCGCTTCAGCCTCTGAATCTTTCGGATTGGCAAACCTTGAAGCACTCGTAGCAGGCACAGCGGCGGTATGCACCGCTGTAGGCGGCGTACCCGAAGTGGCAAAAGACGGCGCACTATTATCAGAACCCACTATTGACGCCTTGGCGGAAACTATGCAGCGCATGCTGAATGACCCGAAAATGCGCGAAACAATTGCACAGCAGGGGCTGGCACGAGCTAACGCGTGGCCGGATATCATTGAAATTACGGATAGGTATGAAGCAATTTATCGCCAAGCTACAGCAGGCTAAAATAGCCCAACTAGGGCTTTGTCCATTGCCAACACCGCTTACTCCTATCCACAACGGGAAAATACTCGTTTTCGCCCCGCACCCGGATGACGAAATCCTAGGCTGCGGCGGTACACTGGCTTTACTGCGACAAAAAGGATGCTCTATCAAAGTTATTTTCGTCACCGATGGTTCCGGTGCCGGCAGCCTTGATGCCGACGCCCCTCTCATTCGACGTAAGGAAGCGATCGAATCGTTAGCGACATTGGGGATTAATGATATGGAATTCCTCGACGAGCCTGACGGCGGTTTTCGCAACTCCTCTCAGTTTGAAACCACAGTTGATACGCTCCTGCATCAATTCAACCCGGATTGGCTGTTCCTGCCTTCGGTACTGGATTATCATCGCGACCATGTCGCCATAGGCCATGCTGTTTTAAACTGCTGGCAGCGCTGTGAAACATCATCGCGTGCGTTTATTTATGAAATTTGGAGTCCGCTTCCTGCTACCCGGGTGGTGGATATCACCCCGGTAATTAATCTTAAGAAACAAGCCATATCCTGTTATGCGTTACCCCTTTCTCACTGTAATTATCTTTCTGCAATCATCGGACTAGCCAGCTATCGCGGCCTTTTTCTCCCTAAAAAAGAAGAGGAAAGTTATGCAGAGGCCTTTGTAGAGGCAGAAAAAAAGGGCTCCCTCAGTGGCTTGCAGTATAGAATGTTAAAATTGAGAATCTACCTCGAAAATCTTTTAAGAAACTAATTCCCTGAGTATTTATTAAGCTTCTCTTTGCAAACGAATAATCTTGGTGTCTTAGTGCGGTAACAAAAATTATTCATACTGTCATATATTTTGTTATCGGGATGCAAAATATTTCAGTAAAGCTGTGTAATATCATACCCTGTTGAGAATAATTCTTAATTCATCATTTATCCATGACCAATCATCAATTTCTCCGCAAGGTATTGAGATACCAGAAAACCTATGGAGCAAAAGCAACAATAAAACGTTCCATCAATGAAATCTTTAATCGAATGCGTCGCTCGATCGGTCACTCGCACCCACATCAGGCACTATTCGATCGCGACGCACTATTGGCCCGGATTGAGCATCCGAACATCCGATTGGTAATTTTCGACATTTTTGATACGCTCATTACACGCCCGCTACTTGATCCGGAAAATACCAAACATTGGATCGCAAAGCGCATCAATTGCGACCGTTACCCGGAACGACGACATGCAGCTGAAATGTCATTGCGGGAAGCAGGAAGCGCCGATGTCAGTTTAGCCCATATTTGCACTGAATATGTTCGTCTTTTTGGTACCGCCGAGGGCGATGCCCAACAGTTGCAGTCCATTGAGGAATCAATAGAATTGGCCTTGGCACAACCCTTGCCGGGGATGATCGAGGTGCTTAAAATGGCCCAACAGGCCGGCAAAAAAGTAGTGCTGGCCAGTGATATGTTTCTGTCTTCGGATGTCATCAAAAAATTGCTGCAAAAATGCAATATCCTTGAATACGACACCTTATACCTTTCCTCCGAAGTGGGTGTGCGCAAATCTACCGGCGAGCTATTCCACCACATTGCAGAGAATGAGCAAATAGTGCCGGAACAGGCCATTATGATTGGCGATCACCCCGTTTCAGATCAACAGATTCCACTACAACTGGGTTTTCAAATTGCGGTTCTGGAAAACCCGCTGGCATTAGCAGCGTATTTCCCACGCCTCAATACCTGGATAGAAAAGATAAAATCAGCCGGCCCGACTGCTGATGAGCTGGTGCTGGGCAATATCGTCCGTACCTTCTTTCAAGTCCAGCCCAGGCAATTCTTGCTGGATCGCGCATCACTGACTCAATGCGGACGATACGGTATTGGCTATGCGATTGTGGGTCCGCTGTTGGTTGCCTTTAGCGAATGGTTAATTGATCAAGCCAATGCCGATAACATTGATCGTTTATTTTTCCTTGCCCGCGAGGGACAACTGATGAAGGATATCCATGAGGTATTAACTGCAGGACACAATACACCACAGTCCAATTATTTAGTATTATCGCGCCGCGCGGTTTCGGTGGCAATGATCCGGTCTCATGATGATATTCTGGCCATTGCCCGCACGGATTACCAGGCCAATTCACTGTCTGAATTCCTGCTGCGCCGTTTTGGCCTGACATTGGATCACACCACATTAAAAGCCTTGGAGCAACGCGGCATTTGGGCACACAAACGTCTGGTAGAAATTCAGGCGGGGCAGATTGATGACGCTCTGCTCGCAGTGCTGGAAACCCTGTCGGATGCAATCCATCGTCGTGCGGCGATGGAACGCGAACCCATGCTATCCTATTTACAGCAAATCAAGTTAACGGAAGGCGTGGCGGCACTGGTCGATGTGGGCTATGCAGGAACTATTCAAGGTAGATTATGCGATCTGCTGGAACGAAAAATTCAGGGTTATTACATGGTAACTCGGGCAGCCGCTGCAGAAGTCCGCACACGTCACGGTGTACGCATCGCGGGTTGCTTTGGCGAGGACTTAGCCACGCCCGATCAATCACCCTTATTACGTTATAACGTTCCTCTGGAAATGTTCATGGGATCGGATGATCCACAAATCAGTCATTACCGCTATCAAGACAATCATGCTGTGGCCGGCGTATACAATCCATTGAGCGAAGCTGAAAAAGCTTCCATACCGTTACGTTCCGAATTGCGTGCAGGCGCGCTGGCTTTTGCCCGTGACTATCGTTCCATGAAAGAGTCCGGCCTCGGAAAATTACGCATCGATCCGCATCTGGTCGTTGATATTTTTCGTGATTTCTGGGAAGGCGCTTCGGAGTTTGAACGTGCTCAAATCATGAGCATAGCAACCGACGATTATTATTGCGGTATGGGAATCGTACATTTCGCGACATTCTTACCGCATTAATTCATTCAAGTGAGTGCACACGCCTCGTTTTTTGCGCATAAAGCGATTCATTTGCAAAAGCAATTAGGAAAAAACCATCAGCTTACAAGACCGCGTCCACAGTAATGGTCATCCAGCGTCAGTCTATCAAGAATATCTTTTTCTGATGGAGAAGGGCGCTTGATAAACTCGTCAAACAACTCGGTTGCGGTATCCAAAGGAACCTCAAAATCACTTGCTAATTTATCTCGTATTGTGATCGATTGGTTAATAAATTCCATTATTCCTTGCCTGATTTCCGCGCGTGTCGTCATGGACTGGCACTCTTCATCAGCAAGCTGACGAAACTCAGGAACAATGTCATTTGAATCTGTCTGTCGATAGCAGACAACTTGTGCATCATCAGAACTTAATAGTTTTTCCAGCAAAAAGCTTTTAACGAATAACGACGGCATTGGATGAATTTTTGGATCAATGCACTGAGCAAAGCATCCTTGAGTGATTGCGCCATATTGTGAGGATATTTTCTGCGCACGGTCTACAGTCATTAAATAATACCCGTGTATTGCCTGTCCCATCAATCGATTCAAACAGCCTTGTATTGTTGCTGCATAGCCAATGTCTACTACTGCAGATTTAAGGTTGGTATTTAATCCTAGATTACTCAGGTAAGCTAATAATCCAGGACGCTCAGCCTGTGCACTGATCAAAATGCGTTCTTTCAGGGCTTGCAATACAGGCACCAGGTGCTCGATACCCTCATTTTCAACCGAAACCAGCTTATTTTTTGGCCAGAGTCCAAGTCGCACAAAACTTTCCAGGTCTTCAGGTAATAACATCAACCCATAGCGTACTTGTATGAACTCAGATAGATGATTGGGGTGATACTGCACTCTCGCTATTTGAAGGATATCATTAAAATCCGAAATCATCGGCACAGTCACTGCACGACGAGAAAGCACAAGGTAATCAGATGTAATTGCATGGGCATTACTGGATACCCACCGATCATAAGCTATTTTTAGTATCTGACCTTCACGAGCTAGAAAATATAAATGCTGGATACCATCCGCTGCAGCTTTTGCCGCTAACCACTGCACAAAAGATAGAATCAGTGGCCCGACAACAGTATATCCAATGGCCCACGGTGTCGAAGGAACGAAATCGGAAGAATTGAAGTGCGGGAAAAATATAGGGTGAAAATTTCCTTGCACAATGGTTCCAAGGGTAAGCTGCTCATTAATGTCTTCACAATATATTGAACGCTCAATAATGGATTCAAGTCGAGGCATTGCCCGAGCCAATTCAACAGGTCGCATTATGTGCAGGATCCTGATTCCCATATCTCCAGGTATTTGAACATCAGCGTGTTCATCGTCTCCGATAACCATAACCTCGCTTGGAGAGGCACTTTCTTGTAACAAGAGTTGACGATAAAAATCACCGGTATCTTTTCTCGATCCATTTCCCGCAGATAAATAAAACTCATGCCATCCATTGATACCATGACGCTGCAACATCCCCTCAACACATGGTCTGGAAAGATACCTATCGCTGGTCAATATGACGCGTTTACCCAGAGAAATAGCAAATTGCATCAGATCGATTACTTCCGGTCGCGGAGTTACAATTTCCAGTTCTGTAGTTTCTTCAAGCTTGCGCAATCGCGTTACAGCATCGAACGAGAGTTCTGACAGGACAGAAAATTCATCGAAAATGGCATTCAATCCAATATCACGACCAGCTTTTTGGCACGCTTGAGCTTCCGCTATGGAACGAAATTTAAGATAAAGTTTGCCTTCATTACCTCCAGCACGATGGGCAATTATATTTTTAATGATTTCAGGATTGAGCAGTGGTCGAATCAATAACGTATCGAAGATATCAAAAATAACTATGCGTAATGTTGGATCAACCAATCTTTTATATGTATCTTCCTGTTTGCGTAGCAAATATTGCTCAAAATGCCAGCGAGACCAGCTGTTGGATGCGTTGTCTCGAAGAATCGCAGCATTAAATCCGGATCGTTTAGTTACCAATACAAATAAACGTTCTATACAATGCGCAAAGGTGGCATCTTTTTGCCCTGCCTCTTCAGCAAAATCTTCAATTTTGATATGCGTGTCAAACAGCGGCTGCAGTGCCTTTGTACGAGCCCAGAACATTGATCCCGCAGGAAAGTCAAAATAGCCTTTCGGTATTTCTGTAATCCCCAATTTATTGCACCATAAACGCCCATTACCTTGATTGGAGAGCCATGTATTTGCCATGTAAGGCAATTTTGAGAAGTTCTGAGGATAAACAAAACCAATCGGGTTTTTCCCGGTCAGTAGCGTAAAAATTCTCCGTATCTGCGACTTGCTTCCCAACAGATTCGTGAGCAAGTATTCTCGCCATCCATCCGTAGCACCATTGTTGTACAGTGATTTTTTGCTATGAATGTGAGCAATATAATCATAGTGCTGCAATACCTCGCCAAAAGTACAAAACATGGGTGCAATATCGCGCCCACGATTGGGTACAATAGCGACGGTCAGCTGCCCTAATCGGGACAAATGGGAAAAAACCTGCTCACATTTTTGCTTCACTGTCTCGTGAGGTGTCGAAACAAATAAATCATAGGAGAATGGCATATTGTTCAAATATCCCTCAAACTCTGTTACCAAATCTGCATAGAAAATATGCGCGTGGATTGCAATACGTCCTGGTGGTTTCTTTGCCAAAAGAGAGATAGTGGAAATATCCAACATCCCTGTTAAAGAGCTGTCGAAGTCCCTGGATAATTGACTGGCAGAACCAGTTTCATTTGCTCGCCATACCTCATATTGCCCCATTCCATAAAAGAGAGGACCCGCTAATCGGTAGGCGATCTCTAATACTTTACTGCGCCAACGAACAGGTAACCACGAATAGACAACTTTTAACAAAGGCAAAATCTTGCGACGCACCCCCCCCCACGCTTCATCGTGCTGTCCACGGATAATCCGAGCAATAAATCGTACCGGTGCTGCAATTTTCCATGAGGTGGAATGATATAGATCATGGATGGTTTTCTGCAGGTCATGGATGGTTTTCTGCAGGTCATGGATGGTTTTCTGCAGTAACTGTTCGCGTTGATTGCCAGCAATCATGTCCTGTTGAAGACGATTTTGCAGAGAAGCAACCATATGTTCGCTATCAACTAAACAAGTGCGGAGACCGGATATTATGCCCTCTCTGTATTGAATCAAGCCTTCCAGTTGTTCTCCAGTCCAAAGCTTTTTCCACTTATCGTAGACTTTGCTTCTCGATGCCTTCACAAAATCTTCACTGTATGTTAATCCCATCCCTGAATAGCCATGATTTCGGTAAACAGCCGTAATTTTATCGACATGCAATATTTCGCTGTGTTGTGCAAGCTGCATCCAGAAATCCCAATCTTCAAACACTTCCAGATTTTCATCAAAGCTACAGTGATCAATGGTAATTAAAGATTTTTCAAACAGCATTGCGTGAATTGGAATAAAATTCCTTCCCCAAAGTCGGCGCAGATCGAATGATTCATTGAACACAGCATTCGTTTCAAGTTGTCCGTCAACATAATACTCAACATTTATACCGGCATAAGCACATCGCGCATCTGAGTGATTTTGTAAAGCAGCCAACAAACCGGATATATGTTCTGGATAAAATAAATCATCATCATCCAGAAATATTAAATGGCTTCCTTTGGCTGAATTTAAACCGATATTTGCCGCACGGCTTCTGGTGAGTGGCTCATTATCGCCAACGACTCGGATCGGAAAACGGCCGCACCATTCACTGATTACTCGATGGCCTTCACCTTTGGCATTGACGATGATGACTTCAATATTTGAGTAAGTCTGCAAAGCGACAGAATCCAATGCATCCGATAATGTAGAGCGATCCACACTGCGAATAATGACACTGACCAATGGCACATCACTGCTATCCAGAAATAATCCTAAGGCTCTTTGACGAACATGCTCCGATTGATACAGTTTGAGCGGATCGTTGAACAGTTCCTCAGCTGCAACCAGAATGAAGGCTTCCGCTGCTGTTACGCTAACAGGTAAAGTATAAGTACGATAACGATTGAGTGCGGCAATATGTAAATCGGAGCGCTGGATTGCATTTTGTGAAACGAAACATTCCATTGCGGTTTTTTTGCGTGCTGCCCAGTCACTGATATTGAGTAATTGATTGGGGTACAAAGGAATACTCACCTCATATAACGCTAAGCGTACTGCTTTGCCGATTCGTCTGATCGCTTCTACAACAGCCATGCCCAGCACACGATGATCCGGCCGCATCTCGAAAATTGATGGTGCATAAACCAAGTCAGCGCCAATCTCGTGAATAGCTGTTTGAATTTCTTGTATCAGTTTCTCACCATAACAAACTTGTTCGTCCTGGTATTGCCAAAAAAAGGGGGATCCGTAGCCCAGGATATCAGCAGCAGCGATGCTTTCTTTCTGACGTTGCCGGGCGTATTCAGTTGCTTTTTCCTCGCTTACACCACATATCCCGTCAGACACCACGATGACATGAACAGGAATACCTTGTGCGACGTGATGCATAATGGCTCCGCCACAACCCAATACTTCACCACCAGGTTGAGGCGCAAATACCAATATACAATCACCGGGGATTTGTGTAACAGCCTGATAGGGGATAAATAAATTTTCCAATATTTTTCCGCTTAATTAAAATAATCTTACCAACAGATTCCACTGCTGTTCCTTAACAAGGAAGCATTTTAGTTGTTTATTCGGATAACGTGGGAAGGTTGTGCAGAAATCTTTGAATGAAGGCTTGGCTGCCTACCCAAGCAACCTATCTGCGCAGTAGTCTATGATAAAAACCAAACCTTCTAGAGCTAATTTTCTCCTGCTGCACAGCTTGTACCAATGCGCAACCGGGCTCAGTGATATGACGGCAATTATTGAATTTGCATTGCCCGAGATAAGGGTGGAATTCGACGAATCCCCAGGCCAAGCTTTCTTCTGTAATATGGTTCAGTCCAAATTCCTGAAATCCCGGAGAATCGATGATAGCGCTATTGTCATCAATGGAATAAAGCTGCGAATGCGTAGTCGTGTGGCAGCCGGAATCAAGTGCCAATGAAATTTCCGCAGTGGCGCGCCGGGCCTGCGGAACCAGTGTGTTGAGCAAGGTGGATTTGCCCATGCCCGATTGGCCGGCCAGCACACTAAGATGGTTTGATAAATAGGGCCTTAACGCTGAAATATCCTGCAGAGCGCACAATGGCAGTACACGATAGCCTAAATCCCGGTAAAGCGACAACGTTTCCATCGCAATGTGCGCCGGTTCGACCAGATCGGCTTTATTCAGCACAATCAATACCTCAATATCCTCGCTTTCCGCCGCGACCAGGCAACGGTTGATCAATTCCTCGCTAAAGCTGGGAATCGCCGCAACGACAATGATGACTTGCGTCACGTTGGCGGCAATGATTTTTTCCTTGAATGCATCGCTGCGATATAACAATGAAGTGCGCGGACAAACTGTTTCGATGACGCCTTGCTCTGCAGCAGTTAGCTGATATTCAATCCGATCACCGCATGCGATACCGCCTTTTTTGCCACGCATGACGCAGGAAATGATTTCACCGTTCACCGTTTTAATCGAATAGTGCCTGCCAAATGCGGCAATTACCTGCCCGGTTGGATACTGCGTCTGCTGCTTGGTTTTATTGGGGCGGAGGTTCAAATTGAAAATAACGTGTCAATTTTCGCCGCACAGATGAAATCATTTTCGGATAAACCACCGATGGCATGCGTCGTATACGTAACCACACATTGGTTGTAGCCAACCAGCATATCCGGATGATGATCTTCGCGGTGCGAAATCCATGCCACCGCATTGACGAACGCCATCGTTTGATAATAATTCTTGAACCCATAGGTCTTGGCGATCTGCTTGTCCTGCAATTGCCAGCCATCGAGCTGCTTCAGATAATCAGCAACTGTAGTGGCGGACAATGGCGGCAAACCGCCCTCGCACGGTTTGCATTGTTTGGATGATAAGTCACATGCGTTATTGTTCATGCTTGCTCCTGACTTTGTAAGTGCGCTACCCGAATGGATGCCGGCGGATGTGAATCATAAAAAGCCGAATGCAGCGGATCTGGCGTGAGTGTTGCTGCATTATCCTGATACAGCTTGACCAGCGCATGAATTAAATCATCCGCCGAGGCATTCCGCGCTGCGTAGGCATCAGCTTCAAACTCATGTTTTCGTGAATAAATACTTGATATTGGATGCAGCAAAAAGGTAAACACCGGCATCACCAGAAAAAACAGCAGCAATGCCATCGCAGCCGACGGCACGGAAGCAACTTCCACGCCCAATCCTGCATAGAACCAGCTCTGTTCCATCAGATAGCCCAGAATCCAGAAAAATGCCAAACTCATCGCAAATGAAATAACAATGCGCTTGATTACATGACGATGCTTGAAATGTCCTAATTCGTGAGCCAGAACGGCCTCAATTTCCGCGGGATTCAGACGTGCCAGCAGCGTATCAAAAAACACGATACGCTTGGTTTTGCCAAAACCGGTGAAATAAGCATTGCCATGATTGCTGCGACGCGAACCATCCATTACGAACAATCCGCTGGCTTTAAAACCACATTTATTCATCAATTGCTCGATACGCGTTTTAAGTGTGGCGTCCTCCAACGGAGTGAATTTATTAAATAACGGTGCGATCCACGTGGGGAAAATTGCCAGCACAAATAAGTTGAATGCAATCCAGGCAAACCAAGCATACAGCCACCAGCTTCCTCCCATTTTTTCCATCAACCACAGCACGCAAAATAACAAAGGCGCGCCCAGCAATAAGCCGAGTGCGGATTGTTTGATCAAATCGGTAAAAAACATCGCCCGTGTCATCTTGTTGAAACCGAATTGTTCTTCGATTACAAAAGTACGGTAGTAGCTTAATGGTATTTCGGCGACACTCATAATGAAGAAAGTGCTGAAGATCAGTACCATGCCATGCGCCAAAGGATCATTTAACCAATTGGCCCAAAATTCGCTCAAAGCATTTAATCCGCCGCCGAGTGTAAACGCAAGCAATAGCCCGGCATGAATGAGTATGCTGAGATATCCTGCGCGAGTTTTTGCACAGGTATAGTCGGCCGCCTTTTTATGATCAGCCAAGCTGATCTGACTGGCGAATTCTTCAGGCACCCTGTCCTGATGAATACGTACATGACGGATATGTCTAGCTGATAGCCAAACCTGAGTTAGCGTGGTAAGTATTAACGCAATCAAAAAAATCAATGTAAATATTTGCATAGTATATAAATCGAATACAAAAGTTTATAAAAGTGACTGACTGATGGCAATATGACACAATTAAACACATTGCATTCAAATTTTAATAATTATGGCACAAGATAATAATAACCTCATCTGGGTCGACATGGAAATGACCGGGCTCAATCCAGATACCGATCGCATCATTGAAGTCGCTTTAGTTATAACCGATTCACAACTGAATACGATTGCCGAAGGCCCGGTTGTGGTCGTGCATCAACCCGATGAAATACTTGATGGCATGGATAAATGGAATCAATCGACCCATGCCAAGTCGGGCCTGATCGATAAAGTTAAAGCATCCACACTGAAGGAAGCCGAAGTAGAAGCACAGATGGTCGATTTTCTAAAATTGCACGTGCCATCAGGGATCTCTCCGATGTGCGGCAATTCCATCTGTCAGGATCGGCGCTTTATGGTTCGTTCGATGCCACAATTGGAAGCCTATTTTCATTACCGCAATCTGGATGTCAGTACTTTAAAAGAGTTGGCGAAACGCTGGAAGCCAGAGATCGCGGCAAATTTTTCTAAAGACAGTAAGCATGAGGCTCTCGCAGATATTTATGACTCCATTAACGAACTCAAGCATTACCGGCAGCACTTCATCGTCGCCTGAAAATGATGGCTAAACTCATGGTAATGAATTTAGTTTGTACTCAGCATGAAATTTAATTTCCGAACTTTAAAGATTTGTTTGTTTCTAAAACACGAGGTTTCACAAACCTTTTCACTCAATCAATATCTATGGAGAACAAGATGCATCTAAAAAGAAACTTGCTTTCAATCGCTATCGGAACCACTTTTTTAGTTACGCAATTTGTAACTCCGGCCATCGCTGCAGATACCACTCAAGGCAGCAATCATCAGCACCAGAGCGGACAGCACTCAGAACATAGCGATAGCAACACAAAATCTGAAGGTCAACACGATCACGGCCATAAATGTGAGCATAAAATGTCATCGGTGGATACAAATAATGATGGCAAAATCAGCAAAGAGGAATTCATGAAGCACCATGAAGCCATGTTTGACAAGAAAGATACCAACAAAGATGGTTTTCTGGATGAAACAGAAAGGCGCAGCATGAAGGAAAAAATGCATAAACACATGCACGATCATGGCAAGAAACAGCAAAACGGCGATCATGCGCACGGAGATAAGAAGGAATAACCCACTAAATAACTTTTGTTTCGACAGCGGTCTATCAACTCCTTTAAGACGGCTGTCGAAACTTTAATTCAGTCCGTCCGGATAAACTCTGAAAATTCCCATCTGTCATTCCAAATGCAGCAAAGCGATTTAGCAATCAATGCAATTTCAGCGCCTCCTAGTGTCTTAAACCAGCGGGTATTTTTTTCGGTGCTTTTTGTTCCAATGGCTGCGGATCCAATACCGCGACAGTCAAACCCTCATCAATAAAATATTTTTTTGTCACATCGCGTATCTGTTCAGCAGTGACCGCTTTCAATTTTTCCAGAATGGTATCAGTGTCACGATAAGATAATCCTGTACTTTCCAGCCTACCCAACTGCATTGCTTGAGAAAAAGTGGAATCTCGTTGATAGACATGACTCGCAATTACCTGCGCCTTCACTCGATTTAGTTCTTCTTCCGTAACACCCCCTTGAATAATTTTTTCGATCTCGGAACGCAGCGCCTGCTCTAATTCAGCTACTGTTTTGCCAACGCCAGGTACGGCACTCAGAAAAAAAATGCTTGGGCCTCGCGCAATTGCACCATAACCGGCACTGGCAGAATTAGCGATTTGACTTTCCCGCACTAATGACTTGCTCAGCCTGGCTGAAGCATGGCCGTCCAGCACCCCTTCCAATATCTCCAACGCATAGGGTTCCCAGTCTTCATTAACATTTCTTATCGCAGGTGCATGAAATCCCATGATGAGATAAGGTAACTCTGCCGGTGCCTTCACGGTGATCCGTTTAGTGCCTAATTGCGGTGGTTCGATCTGCGGCTTACGGGCATCGATCGCGAATAAAGAATGGGATTGAATTGCACCGTAGTATTTATTTGCTAACCGAAATACCTCGTCTGCATCAACATCCCCGACGACAACCAATGTTGCATTATTAGGCGCGTACCAGCGGTCATACCACTCCTGCGTATCTTCTACTCTCATATTTTCCAGATCATTCATCCATCCAATGATCGGATTCTTGTAAGGATGAGACTGAAAAGCAACAGCCATCATTTTTTCATACAATAGCGAACGCGCCTGATCATCCGTACGCAATCTTCTTTCCTCCATCACCACCTTGATTTCTTTATCAAATTCTTCTTTGGTTAAAACGAGATTGCGCATTCGATCCGCTTCCAATTCCATTGCCATCGGTAAATGGATTTTATGCAATTGTTGATAATAAGCAGTGTAATCGTAACTCGTGAAAGCATTCTCACGCCCGCCAGCGGCCGCGATTTTTTTTGAGAACTCACCATTGGGAATTTTCTCGGTACCTTTGAACATCATATGTTCCAGCACATGCGCAACACCGGTTACGCCATTGACCTCATCAATGCTGCCCGCCTTGTACCAGATTTGCGTCACCACAACCGGTGAACGATGATCTTGTTTTACAACCAATTTAAGGCCATTATCAAGCACATATTCACGCGGATTGGCAAATGCCGATGATGAAGTCAACAGATTGACCAACAGCAAAAATCCACAAATTGAAAAAAAGTAAAAAAAAGTGATACGGTAATCAGATATCATTTTTACCAACCTAAAGTGAGTAAACAGCATAAAATTGAGGTTTGAGAATTCCTCTGCATATTGAGAGCCTACCAGAATGTTTAGTTTTTTTAAATCCAAAAAAGATCTTGCGGAGACGGACGAAACTCCGGCCAAATCCGTTGTGGAACCAGAATCTCAGTCGGAAGAATCCATCAGCTTTGCCAGCAGGCTTAAACAAGGCCTTTCACGCACCCGGCAGAATCTGGGGAAACAGCTATCGGGACTGTTTGGCGGCGGCAAGATTGATGAGGAACTGTACGAAGAACTGGAAACCATTCTGTTAACCTCCGACATAGGCGTCAACGCTACGCATCAATTACTTGAAAACCTGCGCAAACAAGTCAAGCGCGATGCATTGACAGATTCCATACAGTTAAAACAAGCACTTAAAGAATCTCTGATCGCGATGTTGGAACCGCTTGCCCAACCATTGGATACCACCGCGCATAAACCTTTCGTCATCATGATAACGGGTGTCAATGGCGTAGGGAAAACAACCTCGATTGGCAAACTTGCCAAATTTTTTCAAACCCAAGGTCATTCAGTACTACTGGCTGCCGGCGATACTTTCCGTGCGGCTGCGCGCGAGCAATTGATCGCTTGGGGGGAGCGGAACAATGTTACCGTCATAGCACCGGACAGTGATCCGGATAAAAAAAGCGATCCGGCTGCTGTAATTTATGATGCCGTCAACTCAGCCAAAGCGCGCGGTATAGACATCGTGCTGGCGGATACGGCCGGGCGCTTGACCACCCAGCTGCATTTGATGGAGGAGATTAAAAAAGTGAAACGCGTGATCGCCAAGGCCATGCCGGATGCACCGCATGAAGTGCTGCTGGTGTTGGATGCCAACACGGGACAAAACGCGATTACGCAAGTAAGTGCCTTTGATGATGCGCTGAATGTTACCGGGTTGATCCTGACCAAATTGGATGGCACTGCAAAAGGCGGGGTAGTCGCAGCTATCGCAGGGCAATATCCTGAGAATCCTCCGGCATTGCGTTTTATTGGTGTGGGCGAAGGTCTGGATGACCTGAGACCATTTGATGCCAGAGAATTCGTTGAAGCGCTTCTGGATTAAACGCTACCAATGGATAGCAATAGATAAAACCCTATATGATTACTTTCAAGAATGTCTCCAAGCGCTATCCCGACGGTTACATCGCTCTGAACAACATTGAACTCGCGGTGGAATCCGGCGAAATGGTATTTCTGACCGGTCATTCGGGCGCCGGTAAAAGCACATTATTAAAACTGATTGCGGCAATAGAACGACCGACTTCCGGCGTAATCGCAGTCAGTGGGCAAAATATAGCCCAACTCAAACCCGCCGCGATTCCCTATTTAAGGCGCAAGATCGGTTTCATTTTTCAGGATCACAAGCTTCTGTTTGACCGCAATGTTTTTGAAAATGTTTTATTGCCGCTGCAAATCAGCGATTTTGATAGCAACACGGCGATGTCCCGAGTACGCGCCGCTCTGGATAAAGTTGGCCTGTTAAAAAAAGAGAAAGTCATGCCCATCACTCTATCCGGTGGTGAAAGACAACGGTTGTGCATCGCGCGCGCAGTCGTTCACCGGCCCGCTATCCTGATCGCCGATGAACCGACAGGTAATCTGGATGTTGAATATGCCCGGGATATCATGACCATGTTCAAATCGTTCAATCAGGTAGGCGTCACCATCCTGATCGCAACGCATGATGCCTCCCTGTTGAATGACACGCAGCATCGGATTCTGTCACTTAAGCAAGGAAAATTAGCCGCATGATACGCGCATGGCTAACGCAACATGGGTTTGTATTTTTTTACACACTCAAGCAACTGGCCTCCACACCTGTTACCGCTCTGCTGAGTATCACTGTAATGGGTATCGCGCTTAGCCTGCCGACCGGCGTCTATGTACTGATGGAAAATTTGCAATCCATATCCGGCCAAACGGCCGGTGCGCCGCAAATCAGCTTGTTTCTTAAACAGGATGTGCAGAAAGAAGATATCGACAAAATCCAGCAACGCCTGCAAGAGGATTCACAAATCGTGAACTATCGATTTGTTTCCAAGGACAGCGCGCTAACTCAGTTACAACAAAGTAGCGGACTTACCGATATCACCGCCAATTTGACCTATAACCCTCTTCCGGATGCTTTTGTCGTCCATACTCGGGAAAATACATCAGACTCGCTGGAGCAATGGAAACTAACCCTGCAAAGCTGGCCGGAAATTGCGCATGTACAATTTGACTCAGCCTGGGTAGATCGCCTGAACGCATTGCTTAAACTGGGGCGCTCGGTCGTGCTCATGTTAGCTACATTGCTAAGTATCGCAATCATTGCGATCATGTTCAATACCATTCGTCTGCAAATTCTGACTAAACGTGATGAAATCGAAATATCCAAACTCATTGGTGCAACCGATAGCTTTATCCAACGTCCTTTTCTTTACTTTGGCGCCATTCAAGGATTGTCCGGAGGCATTACAGCGTGGTTCATCATTGCATGGGGTATTAATGTACTAAATGGAGAACTCATGCCTCTCGCTCAACTTTATGACCTTGATATACAACTGCGACACCTTTCTCTACAAGACAGCATCAGCCTGCTGTTGTTTTCTGCCTGGCTGGGATGGCTAGGTGCACGCATTTCTGTCGCAAGCCATCTCTGGCAAATCGAACCTGAATAACCCGAAAGAATTTATAGCGAAACTTTTTAAATATTTGGCACTCCCAGAATGAGAGTGCTAAAATAAAATATAGTTATATCACATAGGCACAAACCTATTATCAGGAGATTATTACAATGACGAATGCTTTAACACTACCTACCATGGGTGGAAGTATTGAAAGTTATATTCAGTCTGCTAATTCTTTCCCCATACTTTCGCAGGAGGAAGAAACCAGTTTGGCGCGGCGGCTATGGAATCGCGGTGATATCGAAGCTGCCCAGCAGCTAATTATGTCTCATCTGCGTTTTGTAGTTGCGATAGCGCGTGGGTATAAAGGGTACGGTCTTCCACAAGCTGATCTAATTCAGGAAGGGAATATCGGCCTAATGAAGGCAGTTAAACGCTTTGATCCAGAGCGGGGAGTGCGCTTGGTGTCTTTTGCCGTTCATTGGATTAAGGCCGAGATTCACGAATTCATCATGCGCAATTGGCGCTTAGTCAAAATTGCCACCACCAAGCAACAGCGCAAATTATTTTTTAACCTGCGCAGCATGAAGCACGGTTTGGACACAATGAATCCGCAAGAAGTGAATGCAATGGCTGTTCAATTGGGCGTTAAAGCCGAAGAAGTCGTTGAAATGGAGAAACGTTTCAACGGTTCGGATATTTCCCTGGAGCCCGCATCTGAAGACGAGGATGACATATTCAGTCCCATCAATTATCTAACAGATGGCACAGAACCGTCGCAGCTCCTGGAAAAAGAGCAAATTACCCACTTACGCGAGGAAGGGCTGCAGCAATCTCTTGATTGCCTGGATAAACGTAGCCGCCACATTATAGAAGCCCGTTGGTTGAGGGAAAAAGATACCGCAACGTTACATGAGCTGGCCGATGAACTGGGTGTATCGGCAGAGCGTGTTCGTCAGATTGAAGTCAAGGCGCTGCAGAAAATGCGCGGTGCCATAAAAGTTTCTGCATAATATAAAGTATAGAAGTTAAATTATCCTCTAAAACACTCACACTCGCTCGATATCTTAAGAGAGTCCAGCGGGTGTTGAATTTCTAACAACCGGAGAGGTACCGAAGCGGTCATAACGGCGCTGACTCGAAATCAGATGGTCAGGTTATCCTGGCACATGGGTTCGAATCCCATCCTCTCCGCCACAAATATTGCCAGCAACACCCAACAACTCCAATAAAACCCACATAAATGATAAGTTTAGCGGTTTTTTTATTATCAATAGCCAAACCGTTCGGCTATTTGCATTGCATAGACAGGGATCTCCCGTCGAATCATTTGATCCATTATTTAAAAGAATGGAATAAATACTTAAAGATTTTAGCGATGTAGATGGGTTGAATTGTCCTTTTATTGACAGCGAAGCAGAAAGTTACTTTGATGCAGTTATGCCAGCCAGGAGGCGGCATGAGAAAACTATCGATTTGCGGGATCATTTTGTGAGATGGAATTTCGATTATCTATCTTTGGGAAAAGATGATTCTAAAGGAATTGATGATTGATATACAACAGAATAATTATTGCTTTCTAATCGATACAAAACTCCTTTGTATGTATTGATGATATTAGATTATTGGCGGGAGTGTGTGGAGATAAGACGCTAATTTTAAACCAAATCATCCATTTTAATAAAGAGCTTTTTCCTTCATTGTAGCCCCATAAAAATATTCGTGATTACAGAATACAAATAACGTATTGTTTTTATTGGCACCCTGAAGACGAATCGAACGTCCGACCTACCCCTTAGGAGGGGGTTGCTCTATCCACTGAGCTACCAGGGCGAACTTAGCATTTTACGCTAATCTCACAGCATGAATAGCCAGTGTAAATAATTTGTTTCGACAGCGAATATAAGATGCGATTTTGACGATAAATCGCGCTCTGAAAACACCCGAATCATACCTGTCTGCAAAGAATTTTTGACTGAAGCAAATAAATCCGAGTATTTCGTTTGAAGCGGCGAAAGAGTTGCGGGCTGTCAATCATAGAACCTATTCGGCGCATTTTTACTTTAATAAGTTGCTTGTTGCACCTGGAGAATCATTTCACTACAATGATGCAACATTGTTGCATTTATATCGATATGCTGAATAAATTTTTCCATACCGCTGAAGATCTGATTCTGCGCCACAATGGACGTGCGACAGCGGGTCGTATTGGAATACTCGCCACATTGTTGGCTGAACAGAAAGCCATTACGCATCGCGAAATCGAGCAACGTCTTCCGCATTCATTACAATTGGATCGAGTGACTTTATACCGTACGCTGGAGTGGCTGGTTGAGAATGGACTCATCCACAAAATAACCAGCGACGATCGGATATGGCGTTATCATGCGAATCACGAATCACATTTACATCAACATGCACACTTCAAATGCACCGGTTGCGCACAAGTGATTTGCCTGGATAGCTTACCGATTGAACGAAGCTGGCCTTTGCCGACCGGCTACCGCTTCCAGGAAATCGAATTGACGGTCAAAGGTCTTTGCGCCAATTGCTGTTAACGATGATACGCAAAAGCTTATTTCTAATTCTGACGCTTGCTGTATTATGCGTGCCGGTGTTTTTGATGGCGCATGCTTTCACGCACTATGCACAAGCCGATTTATTCGATGTCATTGATACTGAAAATGGCACTGACATCGATCTTGATGAAATCTGCCTGGATTGCCTCGCGCTTACTGCGCTAACTCCCTTTTTGATTGCAGCAGGTTTGTTTCTATGCATTTTAGTTACTTGTCACCGCTTGTCGTTATGGGCAATAAAGTGGCATCCTGATAATAAAACACTCTCCTATTGTTCGCGCGCACCTCCTTCTCAGTTTTTCTGCTTCTTAAACAAATAATCCTGCTCTGACCCAACCATCCAGCAGTCTACGAACTGTTTTGATGGGGATTAATTACTGTGAATTGATCAGCATCCTTGTTGCAACTCAGTTGCACCTAATTTCTTATTCAATAAGAAAAATGGTAGGGGCTATGCTGATCACAGAAAACCAGATCATGGTAGATAGTTATGCAAACAATGTTATTTAAACAAGCGGCAATCATACTCATTGTATTCTCGCTGTATATATCGGATATTTGCGCACAAAGCGCTTCCAAGAATATCCAATTGCCGGGTGTCAAGATAACTGCACCGACTACAAGCTCGGCGGAATCGACCGGGCTCAAGGCTGACGTGATTATTCACCGTGATCGCTTGCGCCAGAAACGTGAAGCCAATTTGGGAGATACGCTTGCGCACGAGCTTGGAGTCACTTCCAGCAGCTTTGGTCCGGGCAGTGGCCGCCCGATTATACGTGGGCAGGACGGCGAGCGTGTTCGTGTAATGGAAAATAGCATGGGCACGGGAGATGTTTCAGTCATCAGTCCGGATCATGCTGTTGCGACAGAAACCTTAAATGCCACGCGCATTGAAATACTACGGGGACCATCGACATTACTCTATGGCAGCGGTATATCCGGCGGTGTCGTGAATGTGCTTAATGATCGCATTCCGGATCGTCTATTTAAAATACCGCAAGCCTCCTTTGAAGGACGTTTCAATTCCGCTCTGGAAGAACGCAGCGGAGTGCTTACAGCATCGGGTAGTAAGGGCCCGATTTCGTGGAATATTGAAGGCATGAAAAGAAAAACCAATGATATTCATATTCCCGGCCGAGCCAATCCGAACGATCCGGAAAGCGAAATCGGATTTGTCAGAAACAGCGCCATTGATTCCAGCAATTTATCAGCAGGTAGCGCTTATATTGGCGAACGAGGATTTGTAGGTATGTCGGTTTCAAGATTAGAAAATTTCTACGGAATTCCCGGTCCGGAAGGTGCAAAGATTGATATGGGCCAAACGCGTTACGCCCTGGCTGGTGATCTGGATAATCCACTCAAAGGGTTTCAGCAATTAAGAACACGCTTTACCTATAATGATTATCAGCATAAAGAACTCGAACAGAGCGGCGAAGTTGGCAGTCGTTTTAAGAATGACGAGTTGGAAGGCCGCGCCGAATTAACGCATGCACCGGTTGCGCACTGGCATGGCATCATGGGCGTGCAACTACAACACCGAAATTTTACTGCAAAAGGGGAAGAGGCCTTCGTGCCAACCAGCCTATCGCAATCTGCCGGCATCTTCATGGTTGAAAAACGCAACTGGCAACAATGGCAATTTGAAATCGGCGGACGGTTTGAGCACACGAACCATAATCCGCGCGTAGCAATGCTGGAGACACGTAATTTTAATTTATACAGCGTATCCGCAGGCGCCGCGTGGAAATTTATCGAGGGTTATCAACTCGATCTTATCGTCACACGTGGACAACGGGCACCGAATACCGTAGCCCTGTTTGCCGATGGCGTGCATATCGCGACTAATACGTTTGAACAAGGCAATTCAACCTTAAACAAAGAAACATCCAATAACTTCGATGTTGCTTTACAAAAAACTACAGGCAGAATTACCGGAAGAGTGAATTTGTTTTATAACCATATCAACGATTATATTTTTCAGCAAAGCCGTGATAGCGATAATGATGGAATTGCTGATCGGGTTGATGACGAAGGCATAGTGGAAATCAATGGCTCATTTTTAGTTCAGGACTTTTCTCAAACCCGGGCAAGATTTTATGGCTTGGAAGCTGAAGCCAACATCGCACTGCTGCCGGATACCGTCAATTTGCGTCTATTTACGGATACCGTCTACGGCAAGCTAAAAGACAATGGTAATATTCCGCGCATCACGCCGCAACGATTCGGTTTTGATCTCAACTTTACCAAAAATAAGTGGCAAGCCAATTTCAATCTGACGCGTGTCGTCCATCAAGATCGAATTGCTGTACTGGAAACTGAAACACCCGGCTACACCTTGATGAATACCGAAATCGGTTATCACATGAAACTGACTCAATCCGTCAACTACATGCTGTTCTTGCAAGGCAGAAATCTATTGGATAGCGATATCCGCATGCATACTTCTTTCCTCAAAGACGCAGCTCCCATGGCCGGACGAGCTATTGTCGCGGGGATTAGGGGCGTTTTCTAACAACTCAATTAATCGCTGTAACGCTGCAAAAGTTAATACTCACCCTTTAGAAAAACTCGATAAGAAATCCCTGGGCATAGGAAGCAAACTGTACAACTGATCGGATGATAATAAGGACCATAATCATCCGATCAATGAATTGAATTTGATTATTTTTTCACGAAATCAACCAATCTTTGATAAGTAAACAGGAAATCCTGAGCCTGCAGCGGGTTGTGGCACTGCGCACAAGTCAGCTCGTTACTTTTCACGCTGCCATCGGGATTGTAAAGTGCGAATCCCCAGTCTCCGGAGCGATTTTCTTTGGGGAAAGCCGTATCCCAATCGCTTCTGTTTTCCATTACGCCAATAGCAGCCATCGAATCGATTTCAAAGATACCGTCACTACCGGGAATTGGTTTGCCTGCCGCATCTGCCTTTGGTGTATAGATTTCCATGACCACGACAGCCCCAGAACCGCCCGGTTTTCCCTGCTTGTAGTTGGAAATTGCTGTTTCATTGGCATATAGCTTGGCTACTTGAGTCTGATTCGCGCGGTTTATCGTGGCATATTGTGTGAAGACCTTAGCATAGTCTTCAGGAAATTTAACGTGTTCGGGATCCCCGCCCGCTTGAACGAACAGTGGGGTGAATGCAAAAACGGCGACTATTGCTCTGAATGTATTTCTCATGTTTCTTCTCCTTGATAAATATTGCGGAATAAAGCAGGTTTGAGGTGATTATGATACCGTATTCAGCGCTCTGAATATGTTAACTTGATAACTGTTCTGCTAGGGCGCCAGGTCGAGAACCAGTCTGATTGATAAATAAATAACTAGCAAGGCAAGTGCCAGGTGAATCGTAAAACTGACCGGCTTTTGCTTGACTGCATCGAAAAAAGTTTGATTCTTGCCTTCCCGTTTCAGGCGATTGTATTCTTCACGCATCCTGGTGGTGCGCTCGTTCTGATAGGTATCCAGCAGCGCGCGTGCTTTCTCAAACTGATCTTCATCATGGAGCCAGATTGCAGGCATCGACACACCCCAGTTTCCCGGCGTAGTTTCATAATAATCAATTGCATTGTTGGTCAGTAATTCGCGTACTTCATAAGCTTCATCATCGGGCACGCCATTAAGCCTGAATAAAATTTTTGCCATACGGGTTCTTCAGTTATGGTATTTTCATCGAATAAAGCCTTGCGGCAGAGATTGATGCTATCTTCGCATTGAGTCCATTGTCAAGCTATGAGAATTACAATATTTGAGGGTTAATTTGCACCAATGAAAAAAACTATACTCATTACCGGTTGTTCCAGTGGAATCGGTTACTGTGTTGCCAAGGCATTGCATCAACGCGGTTATCGCGTGTTTGCAACCGCCCGGCGGCGGGACAATGTCGCAGCATTGCTGGAGGAGGGCCTGGAAAGCTTTCGTCTGGATTTGAACGATTCAAACTCGATTCAGTTTGCCTTTGAGGAAGTCATGCGCCGTACTGATGGGGAGCTTTATGCACTATTCAACAATGGCGCCTATGGATTACCCGGCGCAGTGGAAGATCTGAATCGCGATGCTTTGCGCGCGCAGTTCGAAACCAACGTGTTCGGCTGGCAGGAATTGACCAATCTGGCGCTACCGGTTATGCGCCGACAAGGTTACGGCCGGATTATTCAGAACAGCTCGGTATTGGGCTTCGTGGCATTGCCTTTCCGTGGGGCATACAACGCTTCCAAATACGCCATTGAGGGACTCAGCGATACCTTACGGCTGGAATTGAAAGGCAGCAATGTCTATGTCAGTCTGATCGAACCCGGGCCGATTGCCAGCAAGTTTCGTATCAACGCTGTCAAAGCACTGGAAAAATATATCGACATCGAAAATAGCTATCATCGTGAAAAATACCAGGGGGTATTGGGACGCCTGAATAAGCCGGGGCCTGCGGTCCCTTTTACGCTGCCTCCTGAAGCTGTACTGAAACGCGTAATCCACGCGCTTGAAGCCGCAAAACCCCAACCACGCTATTATGTGACTTTCCCAACCTATTTATTTGGCGTTCTAAAGCGTGTACTGAGTACACGCGCACTCGATTTGTTGCTGGCTAAATCGGGGGACAATAATTGATGGATTAGGAAAACACTGAATATCGGAATTATGGCTCATAACCTGCCGCTACGCAGGATTGTAATATTTTCCAAGCCATGTTACCGATGAAGGAATCCCCCCTCAGCGAAGCTTGCACTGTATGGCCATCGATTTTTTGCAACAGCAAGGCAAAGGCGTAAGCCGTCTTATCATTGTCTTTGCGTTGTGCGGATGACTGAATTTCCGGATCCGTATGGGCATAAATGAAAATGGCGTCGGGATTCGAAGGCGCGTAAGTGGCAATAGCATTTTGCAAATATCGGGTGTCATACGCATGAATTTCCGATGCCTCGATATCCGAATATTGCCGGTTTCTGAATTGTAACGGACGCATGATCGATCTGCCGTCGGATTGCAGTTTATGGGTAACGCAATTTGCAAGCACCGCATGCTCTCCGGTTAATTGCTCTTTAAACTGCTCAGGTTTTGCATTCGAATCAACCCAATGGGCGCACGCTGAAATAAAGAATATCCCTACTGAACCAACGATCGTTTTTTTCATACCAAGCTCGCCCGAAAAAAACGGGCATGACTTATCCGCTTGGACAGTCTAAAAATGGCAAAATGCTAACCATTAAAATAAACATAGGGTTTCATCGGAACTTCAGACTCTACGAAGCGCTTGCGTTCCTGGATATCCTGTTTTTTGTCCCACCACATATTGCGCGCTTCCGCACGTTTGTCTCTAACTTCCGGATTTTTCTCCAGATATTCGCGCATGAATTTGGTGTGATCAGATTCATAACTATAATCCATGTTTAGCCTCTTACATTATCGTTGCAAAAATAGCACTTTAGCATAGCTCGGACTTTCTTTACAGTCTTATGACGCCACATGCATCTGCTGCAGCGACCAGATTCCTGTAGCGTGCCGCCCATTCGAGCGGAATCGAGGCAAATGGCTGATCTTGCTGTACCGCATGAGCCGCCATGATGGCGCCAAGCATAATGGCGCGGCCGCAACTATCCCCACCGATACGAATATTTTCTTCAATTGCGGTACGATAGTCTGGTGCATATCGAACAATATGCGCAATCACAGGCACACCCTCCAGAACATGGCAAGCCGTGCCAAAGCGTTGAGCGATCGTAGCACTATTCAGTATGCACGTTTGCAGCGATTCTTCCACCAAAAGAGCCAGTTTCTCGCCTGCACTCGGCAATGCACCGACGAGCGCTTCAACGATCGATTTTCCATGCAAAATGTTGAACAGAACACAACCTGCATACTGCGCCGCCGCCACTGCCGTGTCATTATGGTTAGTCAAACGCACAACACGCTCAATTTGAGTCATCAACGCTTGTTGCGATCCGGCATGTGTAGCCACCACAACCGGTATCGTTGCCAATGCAGCAAACTGATCATCATCGGCGCCGGAATATTCCGGGAATTCTTCCGGCTTAAGCGCTAACAACGCTTGTAGCGTCTGGCGTGTCGGTGAATCGACATAACCGACATAAGCACCACCCGGACCTAAATAATCCCGATATTCAGTCTGGTAGGCTATTCGATCAAATTCATCATGCTGCGCAAAATGCCGTAACATCAGCAGACACAATTCACCGTATCCTGATGCATCCCCCATCGTTTTGCCACCATGCGCAAAGTAACCGCTTCCCCCCGTATAATCATTCGCATCGGGCTGCAAAAAAGTGAGTCCCTTGGTTTTCTCGATCTGCGCAATACGCTCGGAATCATATAACCAATGCAAACCCAGCGAAGCTGAGTCAGCAATCAATGCGCCCAGAATAGCCGCCGCCCGCGGATCAAGTTTAATATTCAGATTCATAGCACGATGGGATCTTATTTAATTTCAACATCATCGGATATTCTACGCGCCTCATCCGCTAGCATCACCGGAATACCGTCTTTAATCGCAAACGCCATTCGGTCGGGCTTACAAATTAATTCCTTATCCTCCTTTTTATAAATCAACGGCCCTTTACAGAGCGGACACACCAGAATATCGAGCAATCTTGAGTCCATAATTTTCCTTAGTTTATCTTTCTAGAATTTGCTGAGAATATCATCCAACTGATCCAGGCTGGTATAGTGGATCACGATATTTCCCTGACCATTTTTTTGCGGCTTGATCGCCACCTGCGCCCCCAGACGTTCCGATACGTCTTCTTGCAGCCGCAAAAGATCGCGGTCGGTTTTCTTTATCTTTTTAGGTGTCGGGTGTTCGATCTGGTTCACGAGCTTTTCTGTTTCGCGCACCGATAATTGTTTCTGCGCGATGATATTGGCAAGTTTGATCTGCTGTGCAGGCACCAGTGACAACAATGCGCGTCCATGCCCCATATCGATCTTGCCTTGCATCATCAATTCTTGAACGGGTGCTGAAAGATTCAGCAAACGCAACAAATTGGAAATGGTGCTGCGCGAATTGCCCAGCGCTTCCCCAGCGGTCTGGTGTGTCATGCCAAACTCATTGATCAGGCGCTGAATGCCCATTGCCTCTTCCAGGGGGTTTAAATTTTCGCGTTGTATGTTTTCAATCAACGACATCGCCAGCGCGGATTCATCGGCAACCTTGCGAATCAGTGCGGGCACTTCATTCAGCCCCGCCAACTGTGCAGCGCGCCAGCGGCGCTCACCGGCAATAATCTCATAACGACCTTGATCGACCGGACGCACCAGAATCGGCTGCATGATACCTTGCGCTTTGATCGATTCCGCCAGCTCCGTCAACGCCACCTGATCCATATTGGTTCTGGGCTGGTATTTGCCCGGCTGCAATCTGACTGTTTCGATACTCTGCAACGACTCTTCCACCAGCGCGACGTCTGCACTGCCTGATAACAAAGCGTCCAGCCCGCGCCCCAAGCCTTTCTGTTTTATCATTTCATGGATTCCTCAATTCTGTATTAGCGTGGGCATTTCTAAAAAATTCAAACCTAATCAAGGTGAAACAAGCAACACAGCATTGTAGCCAAAATCATTAGAGATGATGTCCTGCAAGTATTTCTTTGGCGAGTTCGAGATAAGCCTGCGCCCCCTTGGATTGGCCATCGTGATACAAAACCGGCAAGCCAAAACCGGGTGCCTCTGCCAAGCGTACATTACGCGGAATCACGGTGCGATACACTTTGTCACCGAAATGTTTTTGCAATTGATCGGAAACCTGCTGTGCCAGAATATTGCGCGGATCAAACATAGTGCGTAATAAGCCTTCAATGCGCAAAGTCGAATTAAAACTATTGCGTACGCGCTTGATCGTATTAACCAGATCACTTAATCCTTCCAATGCATAATATTCACATTGCATCGGAATCATTACCGCATGTGCAGCGCATAAGCCGTTTAATGTCAGCATGTTTAATGCCGGCGGACAGTCAATCAAAATATAATCATAGTCACTTGCAATGCCTTCCAGCGCGGTTTTCAATCGTGCTTCGCGCTGGGAAAACTCCACCATCTCCACTTCCGCCCCGGCCAGATCCCGATTGGCGGGAATCAAATCGTATTTCCCCTGCGGGCTGCTCACCCGCACATGCTGTATTTCCTCATTACCCATCAGCACATGGTAAACCGTGTTTTTTACCTTCTGCTTATTAATACCACTACCCATTGTCGCATTAGCTTGCGGGTCAAGATCGACCAATAAAACGCGCTTCCCGGATGCCGCCAGACTTGCCGCCAGATTCACGCTGGTGGTGGTTTTTCCGACACCGCCTTTTTGATTGGTAATAGCGAGTATTTTGGTCATGATACTTACTCCTTAGCCATTTGCAGTTGAATCAGGATCATATTTAATAATAACTAGCTGCCGTGTTGCTTTCAGTCCGGGCACGTTCAGCGTTACGATGTCTTCAATTACAAACGGCTCACGAATTTGCTTGCGTTCCTGCTCTGAACAATGTGCCTTCATCGCTACCCAGCGACAACTGGTATTCTGTACCGTTGTCCACTGCCGGGTTAATGCGATGAATTCTCCCAGTTCGGAGAAAGCGCGCGAGATAATGGTATCCGCTTTTTTATCCGCAGAAATATCTTCAATGCGTTTTGATACAACTTCAACGTTCTTCAACTCCAACTCGATTTTTACTTGCTGCAAAAAGGCGATTTTCTTTTGATTGCTTTCCACCAGCGCCACATGCCAATCCGGCTTTGCCAGCGCAATCGGAATACCCGGCAATCCAGCCCCGGTACCCACATCAATAACGTGCGTGCCATGAATATGCGGTAGCACTACAAGGCTATCCATCACATGTTGAGTCAGCATGTCTTGCGCACTGCGTACCGCCGTCAGATTATGAACCCTGTTCCACTTTTCGATCAGCACCAAATAACGCTCGATGTTTTTTGCAAGCTGTTCTTCCGGTGCGGTTACAGTCTTATCCAGTGCGCGCAAACTTTGCGTAATTTGCGGTAGCAGGCTCATTCATTGACCGCAAATCCACGTTTCAGATGCACCAGCAATAGCGAAATCGCTGCCGGCGTTACTCCGGAAATCCGCGATGCCTGGCCTACGGTCTCCGGTTTGTGCTGATTCAGTTTTTGTTGCACTTCGGTCGACAATCCTTTCACGGCGCAATAATCGATATCCTTCGGCAGCAAAGTATTTTCATATTGCGATTGGCGGGAAACTTCTTCCTGCTGACGTTGGATATAACCGTGATATTTGGCCTGAATCTCAACTTGTTCAGCCACTTGCACATTTGCCACAGATTTGCCTGCACCCGGCAGGGTCATCAATGAATGATAGGTAACGTCCGGTCGTTTGAGCAATTCGGTTAAGGTATATTCGCGTTCGATGCTTTTCCCGAGTACACGGATAGCGTCCTGTTCCGGCAATGTTCCCGGCAACACACGTGTTGAATTGAGCCGTTGTTGTTCTTTTTCAATTGCTTCCTGTTTTGCGCTAAATGCCGCCCAGCGCTGATCATCGATCAAGCCCAGCTTTCTTCCGGTATCAGTCAAACGTAAATCAGCATTGTCTTCACGCAATTGCAAACGATATTCGGCGCGGCTGGTAAACATGCGGTACGGCTCGGTCACACCGGAAGTCACCAGATCGTCGACCAGCACGCCCAGATACGCCTCATTGCGTTGTGGCAGCCAGGCAGCACGTGCCTGAATTTTCAATGCGGCATTAACTCCGGCCAGCAATCCCTGCGCCGCAGCTTCTTCATAGCCGGTGGTGCCGTTGATCTGTCCGGCAAAAAACAGGCTTTCGATGGTTTTGGTTTCAAGTGAGTGTTTTAGATTGCGCGGATCGAAGTAATCGTATTCGATGGCATAGCCCGGACGCGTGATATGCGCGTTTTCCAAGCCGGCAATCGAATGAATCAGTTTGACCTGCACCTCAAACGACAAACTGGTTGAAATACCATTGGGATAGATTTCATGCGTTCCCAGGCCTTCCGGTTCGAGAAAAATCTGATGTGATTCGCGCGCGGAAAAACGCACCACCTTATCTTCGATCGATGGACAATAACGCGGCCCGATGCCTTCTATTTTTCCGGAAAACAAAGGCGAATCGGTCAGGCCATCGCGGATGACATCGTGGGTCCTATCATTGGTATGCGTAATCCAACAGGAAATCTGACGCGGATGCGGGATATCGGTATCGATCATCGAAAACCACGGTGTTGGCTGATCACCCGGCTGCTCCAGCAGCTTGGCATAATCCATCGTGCGGCCATCGATTCGCGGCGGCGTGCCGGTTTTCAGTCGTCCCGCCGGAAATTCCATTTCACGCAATCGCTGCGCCAGCGTCATCGACGGCGGGTCACCTGCGCGGCCTGCTTTGAAATGAGTTTTGCCGATATGCGCAAGCCCGGCCAGGAACGTACCCACTGTCAGGATCACCGCACGCGCACGAATTTTAATCTGAAGCTGCGTAACCACGCCAATCACGCGATCCTGCTCGATAATCAAATCATCCACCGCCTGCTGCATTACCCGCAGGTTAGGCTGATTCTCAATGCGGTTACGGATCGCTTGCTTATACAACACTCGATCAGCTTGTGCCCGCGTCGCCCTGACCGCAGGGCCCTTGCTTGAGTTCAATATGCGAAACTGGATCCCTGCCTCATCCGCCGCCATACCCATCGCACCGCCCAAAGCATCGATCTCTTTCACCAAGTGACTCTTGCCAATGCCGCCAATCGACGGATTACACGACATTTGACCAATCGTTTCAATATTGTGCGTTAGCAATAATGTTTGACAACCCATGCGTGCCGCTGCCAATGCAGCCTCAGTTCCGGCATGCCCACCGCCCACAACAATAATGTCAAAATCCTTGTAATTGCTCATAGTTTAAGTTATCGATAGCCTGATGGAACAAGAAGATTTTTAGTAGATTGGTTTCACGTGAAACCTTTCTGCATTGTAAGCTAAAAAGAGGAAATTTTCGCTGCAATTATAGGAGGAGGCTAGCAATAAAGGCAAGATTAATTATAAAAGATTCTTCTTAAAATTATATACCTATGAGCCATTTTCAGTTTAATTTGCCCAAGTCGCGAGATCAACAGAATAAGAGAGTAAGTGATGAAAGACAAGGAACTGAATTTGTTGGGCTGGCAAAAGCATTAGGGACCGAAGGAGGTTTGCGTACAAATATTACCTCAGCAACACTGGCCAGAAGGATTCGCTTCCCTTACTGCGGGCATGAAATTAACCCGTCATATTTGGGAATACAGTTGCTCTCGTAAGCAAATGTCACTGACTGCAGGAACATTGTTTCACTCTACCAATCTGTCGATGGTTAAGTGATGTTGGGCAATTTCCCTGTTAGCTTCAGATAAAGGCAGTATTCTTGCGTTATGTTTATCAAAGCCATACTTTTGATCCATTCACCTATTTTGCGGCGCAAAACGCTCCTCTCAGCCAAGGGGCTTAACGGCCCGGTATAACGCAATCGTGCCTGCAACAGTACGATGATGAGCAGTCGTTACAACCTGATGAAATCCGGTGTCTGTCATAAAAACCGGCAACAAACCCAATACATTGTCGTGTATCTCTTCAAACCACCGCATGAACCATGATATCAACCACATACTGAAATCGTGCGGTCTGCCGAAATCCGCCACGTGCAACATGCCGCCGGGCTTCAGTACGCGCAATGCCTCCCGCAGCATGTGTTGCTTATCTTGCCGTGTCAGATGGTGCAGCAACAGGCTGGCGCACACATGGTCAAGGCTTTGGTCCGCATAAGGCAAGCTGGTGGCTGTACCCTGCTGCCACAGAATGTTTTGGCCGGCCTGCCTGGCTTTTCGTTGCGCAATCTGTAGGATTTTTGCGTCGATATCCAATCCATGAATGACAACATTAGGATAGGCCTGTTTGATCAGTAATGTCAGTGTACCCGTACCGCAGCCCACATCCAGCACGGTTTGTTCTGGCTGGATATGCGCCTGCGTAATCAAGTTTGCATGGATTCCCGATTCCGGGAAAAACCACCGCATCATGGGATCGTACCAGCGTGTCAGCCAATGATAATGCAAGGCCGGGATGTACCCGGAGTGTTTTTTCATGATGATAAACTTTTCATTTTTACCTTTTCATCCTAAGAATTGCGTAAAGGGAATCAACTACCATTCCCGACATACACTGTCCACGCTACCAATATCTGACCGAAAATCCATAGTGATAGCCAATTTGAAACTGGTATGCTTTAATCCCTAAATGGCTGGATCTTGCAGCTTATCAATAAAATATCATTGATCGATAATAAAATAACAATCCCATAAGCATGAGCGACAAAAAAAGCTTTTCCGAACGCGATATCTGTACCAAATATATCACCCCTGCGTTGGTGCAAGCCGGATGGAATTTGCACAGCCAGATCCGCGAGGAAGTAAGTTTCACCAAAGGCCGCATTATTGTGCGCGGCAAATTGCATACGCGGGGAGAGCAGAAACGCGCCGACTATATTCTGTACTACAAATCCAATATTCCACTGGCTGTGATTGAGGCCAAGGAAAACAGTTGCAGCGTAGGTGCCGGTATGCAGCAAGCGCTAAATTATGCCGACACGCTGGGCGTACCTTTTGTATTCAGCTCCAATGGCGATGGCTTTCTGCTGCATGACCGCACCGGAATGGCCAATCGGATGGAGCAGGCGCTGACACTGGATGAATTTCCATCCCCTGCGCAACTGTGGCAGCAGTATTGCCAGTGGAAAGGATTGGAAACAACCCAAGCGCGTCATACCGTTGAGATGCCGTACTTTGATGACGGCACCGGCCGTGTTCCGCGCTATTATCAGGCCAATGCCATCAACAACACTGTGGAAGCAGTAGCGAAAGGCAGGCAACGCATCTTGCTGGTCATGGCCACCGGTACGGGCAAAACCTATACCGCGTTTCAGATCATCTGGCGACTGTGGAAATCCGGCGCAAAAAAACGCATCCTGTTTCTGGCCGACCGCAATATTCTGGTCGATCAAACCAAGAATAACGATTTCAAACCATTCGGCGCGGCGATGACCAAGATCAGCAAACGCCAGATCGACAAAAGCTATGAAATTTACCTGTCGCTTTATCAAGCTGTGACCGGCAGCGAAGAAGAACAAAACATCTACAAGCAATTCTCGCCGGATTTTTTCGACCTGATTGTGATTGACGAGTGCCATCGCGGCAGCGCCGCGGAAGATTCCGCCTGGCGCGAGATTTTGGACTACTTTTCCTCCGCCACGCATATCGGTTTAACCGCCACACCTAAAGAAACACGCGATGTTTCCAGCATTCATTACTTTGGCGATCCGGTGTACAGCTACACCTTAAAGCAAGGTATTGAAGATGGTTTCCTGGCACCCTACAAAGTTGTGCGCATCGATATCGACAAAGACCTGCAAGGCTGGCGGCCCAGCAAAGGCCAGACCGACAAGCATGGCGAAATGATTGAAGACCGCATCTACAACTTGAACGACATGGATCGCACACTGGTGTTGGAACAGCGCACCGAACTGGTGGCGCGTAAAATTACCGAATTTCTGACGGCTACCGATCCTTACGCCAAAACCATCGTGTTTTGTGACGACATCGACCACGCCGAGCGCATGCGCCAGGCGTTAGTAAATCTCAATCCTGAAGAAGTGAAAAAAAACCGCAAATACGTGATGCGCATTACCGGCGATGACATCGAAGGCAAGGCTGAACTGGATAATTTTATCAATCCGGAAGAACGCTACCCGGTCATCGCCACCACATCCAAGCTGATGACAACCGGCGTCGACGCCCAGACCTGCAAATTGGTGGTGCTGGATCAGCACATCAGATCGATGACCGAATTCAAGCAAATCATCGGGCGCGGTACCCGCATCAACGAGGATTATGGCAAGTTCTGGTTCACCATCATGGACTTCAAAAAAGCAACCGAACTATTCGCAGACAAGGATTTCGACGGCGAACCGGTGATGATTTATGAACCGGGAAGCGACGAATCCCCCGTACCGCCGGATAAAGAACCCGGAATTAATCTCGATGAAAACGGCAACCCGCTTCCCCCCTTAGAAAAAGGGGGGACCGAGGGGGGATTTGAAGAGCCCAGCCCCAAGCGGATAAAATACGTCATGGGCGACGTCACCGTGCATGTCATCGCCGAACGTGTGCAGTATTACGGCCCGGAAGGCAAACTGATCACCGAATCGCTGAAGGATTACACGCGTCAGACGGTGCGGCGTGATTATGCTTCGCTGGACGAATTTCTGCAGCGCTGGAGTCAGGCTGAACGCAAGGCGACCATTCTGCAGGAACTGCAACAACACGGTATATTGCTCGAACCGCTGGCTGACGAAGTAGGCAAGGATTTTGACGCATTCGATCTGATCTGCCATGTCGCCTTTGATCAGCCGCCACTGACCCGGCGCGAACGCGCCGAGAATGTGAAGAAACGCAACTACTTTACCAAGTACAGCGAACAAGCACGCCTGGTGCTGGAAAATCTACTGGAAAAATACGCCGACACCGGCATTGAAAACATCGAGGACATCAAAGTGCTGACACTCGATCCGTTCAAAGACATGGGCACAGCCAGCGAACTGGTGTCGGTCTTTGGTGGCAAAACCGCCTACTTGAAAGCATTGCACGAGCTGGAAGACAATCTTTACGCCTGATTAACCCGACCTGAAATAAATTAAACCGATGAGCATTTCCTCCACCATAAAATCAATTCAGGACATCATGCGCAAGGATGTCGGCGTCGACGGTGACGCCCAGCGCCTGAGCCAGTTGGTTTGGATGCTGTTCCTGAAAATTTTTGACGACCGCGAAAATGAATGGGAATTGCTGCAAGACAACTACCAATCGCCATTGCCGCAACAATACCGCTGGCGTAACTGGGCCGCCGATGCCGAAGGCATGACCGGCGATGCGCTGAAGCAGTTTCTCGATAACGATTTGTTTCCCGCTTTGCAGCAACTGCAAGCCAAAGGCGGCGACCAGCGCGCCTATGTGATCCGCTCAGTGTTTGAGGACGCCTACAACTACATGAAATCCGGCCAGCTGATCCGGCAGGTGATCAACAAAATTCAGGAAGGCGTCGATTTCAACAAAGCGCAGGAACGTCATTTGTTCGGCGACATGTACGAACAATTGCTGCGCGATTTACAGGCCGCCGGTAATGCCGGTGAGTTCTATACTCCCCGTGCCGTGACTGAGTTTATGGTGCGCAGGGTCAATCCACACCTCGGCGAGAAAATCATGGATCCGGCCTGCGGCACGGGCGGTTTTCTGGCCTGTGCCATCGAGCACATGCGCAAGCACGATGTGAAAACGGTGGATGATGAAGCGCAACTCCAGGCCAGCATCTTCGGCATCGAAAAAAAACCGTTGCCGCATTTGCTGTGCACCACCAACATGATCCTGCACGGCATCGACGTGCCGATCAACATCCGCCACGATAACTCGCTGAGTCGCCCGCTCATCAGTTGGACACCGAAAGAACGCGTCGATGTGGTGGTCACCAATCCGCCGTTTGGCGGCATGGAGGAAGACGGTATCGAAACCAATTTCCCGGCCGCGTTCCGCACGCGTGAAACCGCCGATCTGTTTTTAGTGCTGATCATGCAACTGCTCAAACCCGGTGGCCGCGCCGCACTGGTTCTGCCCGACGGCTTCCTGTTCGGTGAAGGCATCAAAACGCGCATCAAGGAAAAACTGCTGCAGGAATGCAACCTGCACACCATCGTGCGCCTGCCCAACGGCGTGTTCAGTCCGTATACCGGCATCAAGACCAACCTGCTGTTTTTCACCAAAGGCACACCCACCCGGCATATCTGGTTTTACGAGCATCCTTACCCGCCTGGTGTAAAAAGTTACAACAAAACCAAACCGATGAAAATCGAAGAATTCGACGCCGAAGCAGCGTGGTGGAGCAAGGAAGAAGGCGGTTTCAAACATCGCGTGGAAAATGAATACGCCTGGAGAATTGATCTGACGGACGTTCAGGCGCGCAACTACAACCTCGACTGCAAAAACCCGCATATCGGCGAACAGGAAATCCACGATCCCGATGTGCTGATGACGCAATATCACGCCATGCAAATGGACATCGCCGCACTACGCGGGCAGTTGAAAGAAATATTAGAAGCAGCATTAACCCCCAAATCTTCCAACTCAGACATCCAACCACCCCCCTTAGAAAAAGGGGGGCAGGGGGGATTCAAAATGGAAGATTAAGGATTATGCAACCCTACAAATCCACCCTAAAACCCTTTTCCAGAACCTTGCGCAGCAACCTGACCGACGCCGAACAATTGCTCTGGTCAAAATTGCGCCGCAAGCAAATTCTAGGCGTGCAGTTTTACCGCCAGAAACCCTTGGCCAACTACATCGTCGATTTCTATTGCGCCGCGGCTAATCTCGTCATCGAACTGGACGGCTCGCAGCATTTTGAACCGGATCACCAGGCCAGCGACGCGGAACGAGACCGGATATTGGAATCACTGGGTTTACGGGTGTTGCGCTTTGACAACCGACAGGTTATGCAAGAACTGGATGCGGTAATGCGGGTGGTTTTTGATGCGGTGGAGAAGGGAATCCCTCTTGGAATCCCCCCTAGCCCCCCTTTTTCAAAGGGGAGTGGAATATGAGCGCTGAAACTCCGGGGATTGCTTCTGATAAAAAACAAAACGTTGAAGCACCCACTTCAAAAACACTCTCCACAACACCCACAATCACCATCCCCCCCTTTGAAAAAGGGGGGCTAGGGGGGATTATTCCAAAAGAGCCAGAGTGGATTCACCACCTCGACATCTGGACCACCGCCGAAACAGAAAAGAAATCAGGCCGAGGTCGTAGTGGCGGCAATAGTGTCAGCGTGTACGGCATCCAAAAACTGCGCGAACTGATTCTGGAACTGGCGGTGCGCGGCAAATTGGTACCGCAAAACCCGAATGATGAACCGGCTGGTGAATTGTTGAAGCGGATACAGGCGGAGAAAGCCAAGTTGGTGGTTGAGGGAAAGATCAAGAAGGACAAACCATTGCCGCCGATAACGGACGAGGAAAAGCCGTTTGAATTGCCGCAAGGGTGGGAGTGGGTGAGGCTTGGTAATATTTCGAGTGCCGTTCAATATGGTTATACCGATTCAGCAAATCACCAGTCAAGAGATGTGCTTCTTTTACGCATAACAGATATTCAAGATAATACTGTTAACTGGGCTACCGTACCAGGGTGCAATATCTCGTTGTCTGATTACGAAAGTTATGAACTTAAAAATAACGATTTAGTAATTGCAAGGACTGGTGGAACAATTGGTAAATCATATTTGGTAACTGGGCTTGATCAAAAAGCTGTGTTTGCATCCTATCTCATTAGAATAGGTAGTTTGTCTTCAATATCTTCCAAGTATAAAAAGGTGTTTTTAGGTTCGGTATTGTATTGGAAGCAGCTCGCAATAAGTTCTATGGGCACTGGCCAACCAAATGTGAATGGAACAGCTTTGAAGGGCTTAATTTTTCCACTCCCGCCCCTTCCCGAACAACACCGCATCGTCGCCAAAGTCGATGAACTGATAGCGCTGTGCGATCAACTGGAAACGCAACACATCAATGCCGCCGAAGCTCACGAAAAACTGGTGAACCACCTGCTCGGCACACTGACCCAATCGCAAAGCGCGGATGACTTCAGCGCCAATTGGCAGCGCATCGCTGCGCATTTTGAGTCGTTGTTTACCACCGAAGCCAGTATCGACGCACTCAAACAAACACTGTTGCAACTGGCAGTGATGGGCAAACTCGTGCCGCAAGACCCGAACGATGAACCGGCCATTGAATTGTTGAAGCGCATACAGGCGGAAAAAGCCAAGTTGATGGCTGAGGGGAAGATCAAGAAAAGCAAATCCCCCCTAACCCCCCTTTTACCAAGGGGGGAAACAGGTTCAGTTGCAGCAACATCAATCAATCACACTACGACTTCCCTTTCTAACCCCCCTCTTTCTAATTCCATCCCTAATCCTACCCCCCCCTTTGAAAAAGGGGGGCCGGGGGGGATTCAACAGGAAATTTCCAAGGAGGAAAAGCCGTTTGAATTGCCGCAGGGGTGGGAATGGGTAAGGCTGGAAGATTTAATGCTGGAATTTCAGAATGGAGTTTCAAGTCGTGGCGATTCTGATGGGTGCAGAGTAATCGTATTGCGTTTAGCTGATATTAAGAATCGGCAAATTTCACTCGAAGAACCCCGAGAGCTTTTGATATCACAAAACATGATTGAAAAATATAGTTTAATTCCAGGTGATATTTTAATTATCCGCGTGAATGGAAGCGCTGATCTGGTTGGCGGGTTTGTTGTTTGTGAAGAACACTTTGATGGTATTTATTGTGATCACTTTATTCGCATGAGAATCTCACAAAGTATCTTTAATCCTAAGTTTCTTGTATTAATTGGTGCTTCACAATTGGTTCGCAATCGAATCAAAGACTTATTCGTTACGACAGCGGGGCAAAAGACAGTTAATCAAGGCCATATTGGTTCGTTAATAGTCCCAATTCTGAGTGTTAACGAACAACACCGCATCGTAACCAAAGTCGACGAACTGATGATCCTTTGCAATCAACTCAAATCCGGCATCACGCAAGCCAGCCAATTGCAGAAAAAGCTGGCGGATGTGGTGGTTGAGCAGGCGATAGCTTCCTGAAAGAATATATGAACAGTACTCAGCTTGTACTATTCACCCTTGCCAGCGGCCGATCCGGCACCAGTTATCTTGCTGATTTTTTCGCCAAAAACATCACGCAGTGTTACAGCACACACGAGCCTTATTTCACGTTTGGCAATCCCACGTTGTTCGGCAAGCCCATCGCATGGAATACACAACATAACGACCAAGCGTTACTGCCGGTGCTGGAGCGCAAATGCCGTTTTATCGCCAGCCGCAAGCAGCCTTTTTATTTTGAATCCAATCATGCTTTCCTGAAGGCATTTAACCGCCATGTCGGCACGCTGCTGAACAATCCGGGGTTTATCCATCTGGTGCGCCATCCGCTGCGGGTGGCGAAAAGCGAATATGTGCGCGAGCGGATGATACGCCAGCTGCGTGTTCCGTTTGTCGATTATACGGACGATACCGGCGAACGCTTGTTCCGCTGGGCATTGACCGGGCAGGAGGAGGTGTTCCGGAACTATCCGCCATCGTTCAGTCGCTTGCAGTTTTACCTGTTGCAATGGCTGGAAATTGAATACCGCGCCATGCAATTGATTCGCGATAATCACTGGCAAGACCGGGTGTTTTTTATTGATGTTGATGTGGATCTGAAGCGGGAAGCGGTGTTAAAAGATATGATCCGATTTTTTGATTTGCCGCATCGGTCTATTCTTAACATGAACCTACGCCGCAACCCAACCCCGTTTATCGGTCCGACCATTCTCACGGAACAGGATAAGCAGGAATTCCAGACCATTGCGCGCGATTTGCCGGAGCGTTATAAAAAAATGCTACAGAATAAGCCTTATCGTGATTGCAGTTGGTTTGCCGAAGTGAGTCCGCTCATGAAGGATGGCAACTGAGTATTACGCGAGTGGTTCAGTGTGAAATTTTCTGAACCACTGCTAACAATAATTCTAATTTCCCTTATTTGCTTTAGATCCTGCAAAAGTATCATTTAAAATGGGTGAGGAAGTTAATTCCCAATTCATTGAATTGCCGCGTTGTTCAAGTACGACAGTAAGCACCTGATTGTTATATTGAACGCAAGGTATGGTCAATAGACTACCATTGACTGTAGCCATACATATCGAATTAGCTGCTATACAACTTGAAATATCCCTGAAAATAACACCACCAGGAACGTCTGTGCTGGTCGTAGTAATAATCGCGGTGCCGTTGTTGACTGTTATATCGGTGGCTGAAATACCTTCTCCGAGCCCCAAATCCAGAGAAGACTGACCGCTGAAACAGAGATTAGGAGTGGTGGTGCTGTCAGCATTAAGAACGCTGGCGATTAATTGAGGAGAACCGGACGCTGGATTGTCAAGAATAAAGACCGTATCACCTACGGTAGCAACATTTTCAGCGAATACCGACTGTATTCCTGAAACAACCAGGGATAGAGCACAAACTATTGATAATGCAAATTTATTCATCATCTTCTCCAGATATAAAAGAAGATTTATTTTACACGAATAAATATCCACTTCTGTGGATCTTAAAAAAACAAATAATAGTTCAGGAAATTTCAAACTGAGCCACAACCGAACATACCGCTCATCAGCAATGAAAACTTGTTCGATCAGCATGGTATTCGGCGTATCTGGTAAATAAGAAATTTTTTACCATCAACTTCATTGATCTCTCCGGTCGAGATGACAGTTAGTTAGAGATTCCTCGAATTAGTCTGAAATTGTAACCTACACTGATATTCTCGCTTTCGCCTCACGCCGCAGCGGAATCTCCTTCACCCAAGCATACACTGCCGGAAAAATAATCAGTGTCAGAATCGTCGCGGAAACCATGCCGCCGACCATCGGGGCGGCGATGCGGCGCATGATTTCGGAGCCGGTACCGGTGCTGAGCATGACCGGCAGCAGGCCGATGACGCTGCCGGCGATGGTCATCATCACCGGGCGGATACGGTAAACCGCGCCTTGCACCACGGCGTCGTACAAATCGGTTAAGCTGACCTGCTCGGCCATCGCTTTACGTTGCCGGGCGATGGTGGCGAGCGATTGATCGATGAAGGTCAGCATCACCATACCGGATTCTGCGGCGATGCCGATCAGGCCGATGAATCCGACCACCGCGGCAATGCTCAGGTTGTAATCAAGCCAGTACATCAACCAAATGCCGCCGACCACAGAAAATGGTATCGACAGCATCACGATCAGCGTTTCGGTCAGGCGGCCGAAATTCAGGTACACCAGCAGGAACACCATCAAAACAGTCAACGGAATCACGATTTTCAGTTTTTCGGTAGCGCGTTGCATGTACTCGAATTGTCCGCTCCAGGTTGCATAGTATCCGGGCGGGAATTGCACCTGCGCTTGCACGGCTTGCTGCGCGTCGGCGATGTAACCGCCGATGTCGCGGTCGCGCATGTCGATGAAGATATAGGCCGACAGTAGGGCATTTTCGGTACGGATACTCGGCGGCCCTTGCATCAGCTTGACTTGCGCTAATTGACCCAGTGGAATCATGGTGCCGCCCAGCGCAGGCACCAGCACTTGCGTGGCGATGGCCTGCGGGTCGCTGCGCAGTTCGCGCGGATAGCGGATAGCCACATCAAAACGCTCGCGGCCTTCCACTGTGGTAGTGATCACTTCCCCGCCCAACGCCACCGAAATGACTTCGAGCAGATCACCCACTGCCAGGCCATAGCGTGCCAATGCCAGCCGATCCGGCTCTATATCCAGATAATAGCCGCCGGTGATGCGCTCAGCATACGCGCTGGTGGTGCCGGGTACGGTTTTTACCACTGCCTCGATTTGCCGGGCGATGGTTTCGATCTCGGTCAGATTGTTGCCGAACACCTTGATGCCGACCGGCGTGCGGATACCGGTGGCAAGCATGTCGATGCGGTTCTTGATCGGCATGGTCCAGGCGTTCGCGATACCGGGAATTTGCAACGCCTGATCGAGTTCGGCAATCAACGTATCGATGGTCATGCCGGGGCGCCATTCATGCTCCGGCTTCAGATTGATGATGGTCTCAGTCATTTCCAGCGGCGCCGGATCGGTGGCGGTATCGGCGCGTCCCGCTTTGCCGAACACCGAGGCCACTTCCGGAAAGCTCATGATGATTTTGTTTTGTGTCTGCATGGTTTCCGCCGCCTTGGTCACCGAAATGCCCGGCAACGTGACGGGCATATACAGCAGTGTGCCTTCGTTTAATGTCGGCATGAATTCGGTGCCCAGCCGCATGGCCGGATAAAGCGTCACAGCCAGCACGCCCAACGCAATCATCAGGATGGATTTTTTCCACTGCATCACGCCCGCGACTATCGGTTGATAGCAGCGAATCATCAGGCGGCCTAGCGGATTATCTTGCTCGCGCGGAATGCGGCCGCGGATCAACAAAAGAATCAATACCGGAACCAGCGTAATCGACAGGATGGCCGCACCGGCCATGGCAAAGGTTTTGGTATACGCAAGCGGCTGGAACATGCGTCCTTCCTGTGCTTCCAGCGCGAATACCGGCAGAAACGATACCGTGATGATCAGCAGACTGAAAAACAGCGACGGCCCGACTTCCTGGCATGCGGCAATTACCGCATCCGTGCGCGATTCTCCCGGTTTAAGCCGCGCCAGATGCTTATGCGCATTTTCCACCATGACAATGGCGGCATCAGTCATTTCCGCAATCGCCAATGCAATACCGGCCAGGCTCATGATGTTGGAGTTAATGCCGAGCTGCGCCATGGCGATGAAGGCGATCAGCACGCCGATCGGCAGCATGATGATCGCCACCAGCGCGCTGCGCACGTGCATCAGAAATACCGCGCAAACCAATGCCACGATGATGATCTGCTCGATGAACACTTCTCTCAGCGTCGCAATGGCGCGGTGAATCAGCTCGGAACGGTTATACACCGACTCGACCGAAACATCCTGTGACAGCCCGGATTTGATCTGGTCAATTTTTGCTTCGAGATTATGGATGACATCCAGCGCATTCTCGCCATAGCGCGCCACCGCAATGCCGGAAACCGCCTCCCCCTCGCCGTTCAGCTCGATAATCCCACGACGTTCGCCGGGCACCAGTTCCACGCGGGCAATATCCCGCAGCAACACGGGCATGCCGATATGCGCTCGCACCACCAGATTCTCCAGATCGCTGATGCTTTTCAGATAACCCCGGCCACGCACCATATACTCGGTTTCCGCCAGTTCGATCACACGCCCGCCGACATCGCGATTGCTGGCGGCGATCACTTCGGTGATGCGTTTCAATGGAATGTCATACGCTTGCAGGCGGCGCGGGTCAACAGTGACCTGATAGGTTTTGACGAAGCCGCCCACACTGGCAATTTCGGATATGCCGTGCGTGGTGGTAAGTTGATAGCGCAGGAACCAGTCCTGAATGGTGCGCAATTCATCGAGGGTGCGGTCTTTGGCGGTTACGACATACTGATAAATCCAGCCGACGCCGGTAGCATCCGGGCCCAGCGCAGGCCGCACATCCTGCGGCAGTTGATTGGCCGCAAAACTCAAGTACTCCAGTACGCGCGACCGCGCCCAGTAAATATCAGTGCCATCTTCAAAAATGACATAAATGAACGAAACCCCGAACGCCGATTGGCCGCGCACCACTTTTGCCCGCGGCACCGCCAGCATGGCGGTGGTGAGCGGGTAGGTGACCTGATCTTCGACCACTTGCGGCGCCTGGCCGGGATATTCGGTATAAATGATGACTTGCACATCGGACAAATCGGGAATCGCATCAACCGGCATCCTCCATAGCGCGTAAATACCCCAGCCGACGATAAATACGGTGCTCAGCAATACCAGGAAAACATTGCGGATCGACCATTCAATCACATGTTTGAGCATGTCAATATCTCCTAGTGATCGTGAAACGTATCTGCGGGTTGAATGCGCACAATGACAAACTCGCCCGCCGATTCTTCGGCGATTTCAAAAATGACTTTCTGACCCGGTTTGAATGCTTGCAGTAACAGCGGTTCTTGAACGCGAAAATCCATCACCATGGCTGGCCACTTCAGGCTGGCTATCGGACCATGTGCAAGGGTGACCGTCGCATGAGCAAAATCGATCGCCTCTATGCTACCTTCACCGCGATATTGCACTGGGGAAGCGGATAATACCGCCGAGCTGGGTGCGATTTCCTGCTCGCCGGATACCGGGTAGTACGTCGTGTGGCCAAAACTGTTGAGCGCACTTTTAAAATTGCTTTCCGCATCAATCAGGAAATTGGCCTTGACCACTACGGCCTCACCGGCTCGAAGCCCACCCAGCACCTCGGCATAGCCATCGGCATGCATGCCCAGCTTGACCGTGCGCGGCTCATAGCGTCCCGTCCCCAGATCCACCAGGACAACGCGCCGGGTTCCGGTATCCAGCACTGCTGAATCCGGTACGGTCAACACTTTATCCTTGCGGTGAAACGATGCAAATTCGGCACGTGCATACATGGCGGGCTTCAATAGGCCATCGGGATTGGCCAGCACGATGCGTACGATGGCGGTGCGCGTCTCCGGTGTCACCACCGGATTAATAAAAGCCACTTCACCGTTGAAAATTTTGTCCGGATACGCATCCACGCGCAGAGTTACCGGTTGGCCGGAATGAATCATGCCCAGATCCTGTTCGAATACATCGGCCAGTATCCACACACTCGACAAATCGGCAATTTGATACAGCACTTCTCCTGGCATGAAACGTTGCCCTTCAATGACTTTCTTTTCCAGCACCACGCCATCAGCTTTAGAACGCAGCGTCAGGTACTGACGAACTTCACCGGTCTGCTGCAAATGCCGCACTTCACTTTCCGCGACATCCCAGTTGCGCAGCTTTTGTAATGCGCTGGTAACCAGCCGTTGCATCGCGGCGCGCACATCCGGATCGCCATCGACAACGGATTGCAAACCGCGCGCAGCGATCAGATATTCCTGTTGTGCGGCGATCAAATCAGGGCTGTAGACATCCATCAGCGCATCCCCTTTTCTGACCGCCTGTCCCGTGGTGTTTACGTACAACCGTTGTATCCATCCTTCAAACTTGGTCACTACCGTGTATTGCTTGCGTTCATCCGTTTGCACTGTTGCCACGGCGCGCACGGTACGTATCAGTTCACGTAATTCCGCCGTTTCGGTACGCACGCCGAGTTTTTGCACTTTTTCGGTGCTGATGGCCACAATGCGCTGATCCGAGGGCGCTTCATCACCGTCGTAAACCGGCAGATAATCCATTCCCATCGGGTCTTTTTTAGGCACCGGAGAAGTATCTGGCAATCCCATTGGGTTACGGTAATACAGGATCTTGCGTTCTGCGTGGGTTATTGCTGTTGCTGTCGTTGTTACGGCTGTTTGCGATTGCGTATAACCCCACCAGTAGCCTGCGGCCAGCGTGACTAGCAACGCGATTCCGGCCAAAGCCGATTTAATCATGGATGACATGGAAAGCTCCCGGATGATTATCAGTGCACATGTTTGCCCACCAGCCAATCAATCTCCGCCAGCGCCTTGTTGTAATTGGCGATTGCGGTGATGCGATTGGTCTCAAAATCAAATACCGTCATTTGATTATCCAGTAGAGTCAGAAAATCAACCCGGCCCACCTGATATGCGGCTAATGCGGATTCAACCGTCAATCGCGCTTGCGGCAGAATGGTGGTTTGATAAAGTTTGATTGATTTCAGGCTTTGTTCGGCCACGGCAATTTGCTGCCGCAGCCTTGCTGTCACCTCGTTACGTTGTGCCTGATACAAACTGGCTGCCTGGTCGCGCAGCGCTTGCGATTCCAAGATGCGCGGCTCGATCTTACTGCCACGCCATACCGGCAGATTGACCGCTACCGTCATACTGACCATGTCATCGCGCCGAGTACCGTCCAGCATGTTGTCACGCTGGCCATACGATAAACGCACATCGAAGTCCGGATAGGAGGCGCGGCGTGCCAAATCAACGGATTTTTCATTGCGCGCAATCAGACTTTGCAATGCCAACAGTTGCGGACGCTGTAGCATGGCCTCCTGTTGCAGCATCTCCATACTCAAGGGAGTTTCCTGAATGTGCAGTAACACCGGGACCAGAACCTCGGTTTGAGTGCTGCGTCCCAATGCGCGCATCAGTTCCGCCTCAAACACAGGCTGCTCGCGTTCCAGCTCCAGCAATCTGTCCAGCATTCTTGAAACCTGTGTCTGCGCCTTCAGCACATCCGCCTGGCTGCCTTGCCCTACTTGATAACGTTCTTCAGCAATGCGCAAGAAATATTCCAGTGTCTGCCGGTTTTTCTCAACCAACTGAAATATCTCGCGCGTAAGACCCAGATCAAAATAAGCCGTCTTCAGGTTATGAATCACCCGGTTAACTGTTTCCTGATAACCATATTCAATCGCTTGTGCATCCTTGCTGGCAACTTCCTTGCGTAAACCGCGTTTGCCAGGAAAAGGCAAGCGCTGAGACAGACCGATCATTTTCATCGTCATATCTTCACGGTTAAAGGGGGATGACGCCAGCGGCGCATTAATCACACCCGCTTCGAGCATGGGATCATCCAGCGCCTCGGCCGGCGCAATTCTTTGTTGTGCCGCTATGCGCTCCTGTTGTGCCGCTTGGATTTCAGGATTGTTTTCCAGCGCTTCTCTGATCAACCCAGGCAATAATGGGGTATTGCCCAATTGCGATACGGTTGAGAACTCATGTGTAGCAGCCGAGTGCGTGAACACGAGGGATCCGGTTTTGCTGGCTTCCCCCTGTGCCTGTACATGAGCTGTGATCGTAGTCGCAACCCATGCAATGGCAACTATGCCAGCGCGATTCACCGCAACCTCCGAATGAAATTTTGTTGTTTCCAATACGTTCTAATAATGAATAAAATGAGCATGCTAGCCTCCCGACAGGTGATCTCGTCCGCTCTAATGAGAATGAGTGGATACCAAGGATTTTGCGATCTTGCACTTTCTGCGCTAGACAAGCCGCCGCGCGGAATCTTTGCGAAGAATCGCTGTTTTGCCTAAGCCACCGGCAAAATTATAGGGGGGCAGAGAGGGGGGGATGCTGCGGCTGCTCCGGAACAAACGATGTGAATCCGGAATTCGATGAAATAACAATAGAAGTGATTTTGAGAAGCAGTGGCACTATGTAGCCAGATAATATCGGCGTACTGCTATAAGCATTGCATGACGTATCATCGCAGGGCAGGCTGGATAACACATGGTTTGCCGTGTCATCGGTCGCTTGCTTATGACAGCCGTCATGATGATGCTTGTCGATGGCAATCGCCGACTGGTCAACAGGACTGTGAAAATTTTTCTCTTGCGCGCATACGGACAAAACAGCCGCTGCGACGCCTTGCAGGGGCAACCACAGCATAAAGAAAACCAATAGCCATGTACAGTTATACGCTCTCATTTTTTTATTATAAACATTTTCCGGATTTGACAAATAAAATCCGCACAGTCTTCGATTCATCCGCCCGGCTGACTGGATACTGTCAATTGCTGATACTGCCGCTCATACCGCTCGGCTTTCGACCCATCCCCAGCTAGCCTGGCTGCCTGTGCGGCACGATAAATGCCATTACGGCGATTGGGTGTACGTATCAATGAAGCTTCTAGTTCCTGTAACGCTTCATCGGGGCGTTTCAGTTCTAGCAGCAATTCCCCCAACAACTCCCGGGCAGGAATGATGGCTCCCGGTGTAACATTGTCTTTTTCCGTCGAGTCTTCCAATTCAGCCGCAGCTCGCATAAGCTGAACAGCATCCTCCGGTTGGCCTTTCCCGTGCGCCACCCAAGCTGCAACCGCCAAACGCTGGATTTCGATTTGATCCGCGGTATAGTCTTTATTGGCGGCTCTGTCGGTATCACGTAACGTTTCCAGGCGTTGCAGACTGTTCTGGGCAGCCGTCATTTTTCCAACTCTCGCCGCCCCCAAACCACGGGCAAAGTGCGTGATGGCTTCGCACCAGCCAAATTGTTGCCACGGAAAATCACTTGGATTGACGTCAAGTCCGGCAGCCTCATCCCATTGGGCGCGTTCGATCGCATAGCGCGCCGGAATTGCCGCGTAGGCATATGCGGTCGTGGTATTTTCCGGCCGCACTTTCTTAATCGATTGCAGCTGTTGCAGAATTTTCCGGGCTTTTTCGGTTTCACCCATTTGCAAATAAGCGTACATCGTGTAATCCATGAAATGGAGCTGCTGATCCCAGGTTTCAGTCAATGCGTTTTCGTGTGCATGCGCCTTTACTGCATGACCGGCCGCCAGATTGGATTGCACCGCATCCTGCCAATATCCCAGCCGAATGAAAATATGCGATGGCATATGAAGCGCATGCGGCACTGCCGGTGCAATACGCGCGTATGTCCGCGCGGCATTCAATCCAAGCTCGGCCAGCTCGGGATAATCGCTACTATGAATGACGTAATGCGTTACCCCCGGATGATCCGGTTGATGTTTCAGCACCTTTTGCAGCAAACGTAATGCTTCTTTCTGATTGACAAAGGTTTTGTCACTGGGAGAAGCTGTGGAAATCAAAGCCAGCGCATAAAACACCATCGCTTCGAGATCATCGGGATTTTGCATCATAATCCGCTCCATCGCACTTTGGTATGCCAACTTCCGGGCGCCGTAATCCACTTCCTCATCATCCTGATACAAGAATTCAGCAGCCTCAAGATAGGCCGCTTCCCTTTTTGTTTTGATGGCTTGCTTGCTTACCTGTCGTAATGCCTCGCGTCCTTTCCGCAACTCCTCTGCAAGCGGGGGCGTCGCCCATAATTGATGATAAAGACTCATCGCAACACCCCAATAACCCATGACGCAATCCGGATCGGCCACCGTCACTTGACGAAATGCCTTTTCCGCCTCGTCATACCAGAACGAATGCAACATTGCCACAGCCTGATTAAATTGCGTTTGCGCCATCGCTGTGCAAGAAACCGGGAAGCTTACCTTGCCCAGATTTTCCTGATCGAAAGTGCCCGAATGATGGTGATTCCGATCCGCCTGCAGCGGACCGGCAAACAAAAAGGCTGCGATGGCGACCATCGTTATGAATGTTTTCATGTAACACCTCAAAATTTTTTGATATCTCAATGTAGTTGGTTCACTGTTATTCCGTCAATGGCAGTTTGAGACAATACGTCGGCGCTTGTTCCGCTGGAAGTTGGGTACCGCGCCCTGGAATTGATTCGCGACCTTGTCTGGCAAATGCGCGTGTTTACATCAATGCCGATGTAGATCTAAAGCGGGAAACGGTTTTAAAAGATCCGGTCAGATTTTTTGATTTACCGCATCAACTCGCCTTTAACCGGGTTATCGTAAGGAAGGCAGGTTCACCGGAGTGAAACCGCTGAAAATAGGGATGATAATTGAGAATATATGTATCTAGTCTATGCGTTTTTTCTCGCCACGGAAGAACCTTCTTTATCAAAAATACGCGGTGAAAGCTGATCAATGACACGAACTTACAGCGGCATTGCTACCGCTGATAATGAATCCTACCTCCTGACTGACTACTTTTAGATTACTGAGCAGGCCAGATCTGGCTGCCATTGAAGTTTATGCGCAAATCGCGATCCAATTGATTGGCAGACGGTTTAACGACTACGTCAACCCCTACACCACAGGATTCAGGTAAAGGGGTAGCGCTGCGAGCAACTTTCAAGGTGGCAGGTGAATCATACCCATGCCGCTCAGGTGAACCGTCGTATATAGAGCCAACCGCCGGTGCCCATATATTAGCCGTTTCCGCATTAATACCCGCAACATCAGTAATTTGACAAATATCAGCAATTCCAGGAACGAATGTTACACTTTTGGCGCATGAACTTTCGTTAATAATAACACCTGCCGTCGTAAATGGAATTACGGCTCTAAAACCACCCTTCAAACCATTACCACCACCTGTCCAAAAACCAAGCTTATTACCCAGCGAATCTTTGATATAGTCCTCAAAGTCAAAAATACTGCGATCTTGAATTTTTGTAACAGGATTGCCCCAATTTGTTACAAAATCGGTCAAATCACCGGTGTGCGGTGCACCATCGACTGTTATGATCGAGTCCTTCCCGTCGGGAAATACAACCACGGTTCCAAGTACAGTAACATCAACTGCACCGGTTGTTGGGTTTGTACAACCATGCCCAACTACTACAGCATTATAATCACTGCCGTGCTCTGCTGCGTTTTCTTGGACTTCCGGTGTTTTCAATCGTGTGTGCGCGAATGCGGACTGCCAAGCTCCAGCTAATCCAACCGCAGTTATCAAAATTAAAGTACGATATTTAAGTGTTGATGATTTCATTATTTATAAAACTCCCTTTAATATTTAAGCTTATTACCATTTTTACAAAAATTTATGATAAAACCTTCGTTATCAGAGGAGGAAAAGGAAGATCGAGGTTTACATCAAACGAATGGGCATTTCACGCTTTATTTAAGCGCAGAGACGGATAATACTTTTAATTAAAAAATAATCAATGCGACAAAATGTCGCACTTACAATCTAATTCTATTAAATTCATGATGTTGTATTTATGGCAAATAAATTTGTGCCGAACGCCCTACACCTACTCTCACAGTAAGATCACGAGTAATTACAAGTTAAATCTCAAAAATATGTCGCAAGATCCAATTTTATTGGCTCTCCGTAGACCGGCATATTTTTTGAATAGATCACAGATCCCCGGAAAATTTTAGAAAAACGCTTCGTGCGCCGCTTATCGTTAATATAATCGACACAATGATGTGACAAGATATGGAACTGAAGGAAACCATCCATGAACGATGACAACCGTAACAGCAATAACATTAACGGACGATCCACATCTGAGTTACTGGAAAACGTCGTCGTTGTATATCGCAGTGATACCCTGACAGTCGGTGAGATCAAGAATACACTACACGAACGCGGTTTTGGCGTTCTGCTCGCTATTGCCGCATTGCCGCTTTGTCTTCCCGTACCGGTGCCACCAGGGTACACAACATTTTTCTCGATCCCGCTGTTCATATTCTCGGTACAAATGATGCTGGGCATGCAAGCACCCTGGTTGCCCGTCTGGATAGAAAAAAAAGAAATCAAACGATCCAGCATGGAAAAACTGATTGCTAAGGCTAATCCTTGGCTCAAAAAAATTGAACAACGCTTGCAACCGCGACTGACTTATATCAGCGTACATACCTGGGAAAGAATTATTGGCGTTTTTACATTTGTTTTTGCTTTATCCATAGCCCTTCCTATTCCTCTGACCAATTTTCCGCCCGGCTGGGGAATACTCATTATGTCATTGGGATTACTCAGTAAAGACGGTATTACCATACTTATTGGCATGATCGTCGGTACGATAGGCGTTGGGATTACCATGATAATCCTTACGCTGCTCTGGATGGGCATGTCTCTGCCAACGTTTTATTAGCACGGAGTGGATGAGCACGCTTTTTGCAATGTGCGAATCCCAATAAACAGCAAAACGACAGATACCACATCATTGCTTTTTTCTGAATTCAAATTTAGAATGACGCGGTATGTGCTTTTTTACGCTAACCGAACCTCTGCAATTATCAATATCGTTAGTCGCTAAAATGCACGGCACATCAATGGGAAACTAGGGTTCCGGCCAATATAGGCAAGGTGACTGGTCCAAGAGTTTCCGGTCTCATGATAATGGGGCTCCACGGAGGGATAAAAGCCCGGGAGAAATTAGTCGTGTATCGCTGATACATGGATCTTTCGCTATTATTTCTCGACCAAGGAGACTTATTATGTTCAAAACTTCAAAATCAGCCAAGGAGTTAACAAAGCCGGTGACGCATACAATGCGTCCCAGCATGAATATCTGGAACAGCTTTACGCTGGGCTTTGCAGTGGTATCGCCAATCGTTGGTCTCTATGCGATCATAGGTGTGCAGACCACTGTGACGGGTGGGGGCTGGTTTGCTGCGCTAGTGATTTGTTTGTTAATGCAATTGTTGGTGGCGACCGTGTATGCGGAATTGTCGTCGCAATTTCCGATTGCCGGTGGCGCGTACAAATGGGCGAGACAGCTTTATGGCATCACGGCCGGTCATTATGCCGGGGTCATTTACGTCAGTTCCACCATTGCCATGCTGACCACCACAGCCTATGCCGGGGGCATTTGGTTTGCCGGTTTTTTTGGATCGGAAGGTGAAAGCGGTAGCGAAAAAGTTTTATGGGCCATAATTTTTCTGGCTCTGTGCACTCTGCTGAATCTGGTACATGTCAATATTTTCAAGCTCGTTATCAAGCTCGGGGTTTATGCTGAGGTAGTCGGATCACTGGGTATCGCGATCCTGTTATTCCTGTTTTTCCGTCAACATTCTTTTGTGGAATTGTTTCAGCATTTAGGTACCGGCACAGCACCCAGCAGCATCGCTGCTTTTCTCGCAGCACTTGCGATTGCCGGCTGGGCATTCATCGGTTTTGATGCCTGTTCGACTACCGCAGAAGAAACACATCAGCCGGAACACGCGGTGCCGCGGGCGATATTTTTTTCGCTCTGTACAGTCGGGACCGTGGTGATTTTCAACTCGGCCTCATTGGTATTGGCTTTTGACCATGATGTTTTGACTCATAGCAGCGTGACCGCCGATCCGATTACACCGTTAATCGCCAGTCATTTCGGAGCCTGGATTGAGAAGCCGTTTCTGGCGATTGTCATGATCGCATTTCTTGCCTGTGGCGCATCGGTAGTCAAATACACTTCACGCATTGTTTTTTCAATGGCGCGTGAAGGCAATTTACCCGGCATACTCAATAGAGTCACACCAGCCAGCACACCACGCAATGCCATTCTCTTTACTGTTCTGCTGGCAAGTTGCGGATTAATATTTGGCCTTAACGACGATGCCGTAGCGACCATCATCGCATTTGGCACAGGCGGTCTTTATGCCATGTTTGCATTCACTACCGGAGTCGCGCTGTTTGCCAGATTGACCGGCCGCTGGAATCCGGATTTGGGACAATTAAAGCTGGGAAAATGGGGATTGGTCATTAACAGTCTGGCATTTGCCTGGGCATTATTCGAACTGATCAATATCGCCTGGCCGCGCCCTTATGCCATTGCAGCCGATGCCCCATGGTGGCAGTTATGGGCCACGCCCCTGGTACTGGGCAGCATTCTGAGCGTTACTACAATCTATCTGTTTTTCGGTAAGTTATTGAGGAGCCGGTCATGAATCATCAACCACAAATCATCTGGAAGCAAATCGTACCCGGCGGATGTCATTGGTCGGGCATTATCCGCCGCGGGACTACGTTGCGTTTAACCGATGTCGACGGAGGTGCGAATGCAGCGGTATTGTTTTTTAACCAGGAAGAAAAGCTTGAACGCTACAACATGGCGGATACCTTGAAATCACAACATACCTTTCGTTTAACCAAGGGACATGCCTGCCATTCCGACATGGGGCGAATTTTCTGTTGCATCACGGCAGACACCACCGGCTGGAACGATACCGTATGCGGCTTGAGCGATACTGATATGATTCAGAAGAAATATGGTACCGCGCGTTTCCAGGAGCATCGCAATCAAATGTTTCGCAGCGGCCTGGATGGTCTCCTGATCGAACTGGGTAAGTGGGGATTGGGCATACGCGATATCGTAGCCAACATCAATTTTTTCAGTAAAGTCACAACAGATACTTCAGGCGAACTGGCATATCAGAGTGGCCATAGCAAGTCAGGGGATTACGTCGATTTAAGCTTTGTAATGAATACGCTTATGGTGCTGTCCACAGCACCACATCCGTTGGACTCCAAAAAACCCTATCAACCTGGCATGGTTAACTTGGAATTGTTTAATACACCCCCGGAGGCCATCAAGGAATGCCTGCATATCAGTGAAAATATCCGTGCATTACATAATGCGCAAAACTTTTATTGTGAGGGTGTGAAATGAATACTTCTTATTTGCATACCAGCCCATTCAATCCCGAACATGCCGTAATTGATGAAGTTTGCGCGGCCGGAGAACCCTGGGTCAAACAAGTCAAACAGGGACAAACTTTTCGCATTGTCGATCTGGAAGGCAACCAGGCAGTCGATACCTTGTTCTACAACGCTCATAACCCAGAAGAACGTTATAGCGCTGCTGACACTATTAACCGGCAAAACAAGCTGTACCTCTCGACCGGCAGCAGACTTTATTCCAATCTTGGCAATATTATGCTCAGCATCACTGCGGATACTTGCGGACAACATGATACGCTGGGTGGTGCCTGCTCGGCTGAAAGCAACACCGTGCGCTATGCGCCGGAAAAATTTCCAATGCACAGTTGCCGCGACAATTTTCTGCACGCGCTGGCGCATGATCCACTTTGCCGGGAATTAGGCATAAGCAAGCGCGATTTGCCCAGCAACATCAATTTTTTCATGAATGTTCCGGTTACGGAGGCCGGCGGCCTGGAGTTTGCCGATGGTGTTTCTGCGCCAGGAAAATATGTCGAAATGCATGCGGAAATGGACGTCATCGTATTGATTTCCAACTGTCCTCAGCTCAACAATCCATGCAATGCGTATAATCCAACGCCGATCCGGCTGTTAATTTGGGACTAATGCCATGTTCAGCAAAGTACTTATCGCCAACCGCGGTGCAATCGCTTGTCGGATCATCCGTACACTGCGCCGCATGCAAATAACAAGCGTGGCCGTTTATACTGAAGCCGATGCGTTATCCCGCCATGTTACCGAAGCCGATGAAGTTTACTGCATTGGAGATGGCGTTGCAGCGGAAAGCTATCTGCGCCCGGATAAAATCCTTCAGGTTGCAGAACAATCCGGCGCTCAAGCCATCCATCCGGGTTATGGATTCTTAAGCGAGAATGCGGAATTTGCTGCGCAGTGCGCCGCGCAGAATATTTGCTTTATCGGCCCCACACCGCAACAAATGCGCGCTTTTGGTCTGAAGCATACTGCACGGGCTCTGGCGATGGAGAATCAGATACCGTTGTTACCCGGAACCGGCTTACTGGAAAACCTGGATGCTGCCCGTCATCAGGCTAAACATATCGGTTATCCCGTTATGCTGAAAAGTACCGCCGGCGGCGGCGGTATCGGTATGCGCCTGTGTTGGAATCAAGATGAATTGAGCGGCGCTTACGAATCCGTCAAAACGCTTGCGCAAAATAATTTTAAGGATGCCGGTTTATTTTTGGAAAAATATGTCGACCAAGCACGTCATATCGAGGTACAGATTTTCGGTGACGGCAAAGGTCAAGTCGTCGCCTTGGGCGAGCGCGATTGCTCCATGCAACGGCGTAATCAGAAGGTCATAGAGGAAACACCCGCTCCCAACCTTGCGCCACATCTGCGGCAGGCATTGCTGGATACCGCGGTACGCCTTGGCAAGGCCGTCAATTATCAATCCGCTGGCACCGTTGAATATATTTTTGATGCTTCTACGGGTCAATTTTATTTTCTCGAGGTTAACACGCGCCTGCAGGTTGAACACGGCGTAACCGAAGAAGCAACCGGTTTTGATCTGGTGGAATGGATGGTGCGACAAGCCGCAGGTGATATGCCGTCGCTTGATTCCTTCACCATTCAGCCTCGCGGAGTTTCCATTCAAGCCAGAGTTTATGCCGAGAATCCTGCAAAAGAATTTCAGCCTTCGAGTGGTACCCTGACTGCAGTGGAGTTTTCTGCTGCCGCACGTGTCGAGACCTGGATTGAGCGCGGCATTGAAGTTTCCGCGTATTATGATCCGATGCTGGCGAAAATCATCGTCCACGCACCGGAACGCGGGGAAGCCATCACCAAATTGCTGGCTGCGTTGGAGAACACATCGCTATATGGGATTGAAACCAATCTCGCGTATCTGGAGCAAATACTGCACAGCGCGGCATTCCGTAACGGACAATCGAACACGCAATTTCTCAACGGATTCCATTATCAACCGCATAGCATCAACGTCCTGAATGCCGGTGTGCAGACCATGATCCAGGATTATCCGGGACGTACTGGTTACTGGAATGTGGGCGTTCCGCCTTCCGGGCCGATGGATAATCTGGCCTTCCGCCTGGCTAACCAATTGGTCAATAATTTGGATGATAGTGCCGGACTGGAAATTACCCTTGCAGGCCCGACACTGGATTTTAATTGCGACAGTATCATAGCCATTTGCGGTGCGCCGATGGATATATTGCTGGATAACGAACCGCTGCCTCAATGGCAATCCCATTTTGTCAAAGCAGGCGCACGCCTGCAATTTGGCAAAATCAAACAAGGTGGCAGCCGGGCTTATTTGGCTGTATATGGCGGTTTCCAAGTGCCGGATTACCTTGGCAGCAAATCCACTTTTACGCTCGGGCAATTTGGCGGGCATGCCGGGCGTGTATTACGTACCGGGGATGTGCTTCATATTCCTCCGCTTCCATCCCCTCATCCTCCTGTTTCACGGTATTTGCCGCACGCATTGATTCCGCAATACGCCAACCGTTGGGAAATTGCAGTCCTGTATGGCCCTCATGGCGCACCCGATTTTTTCACTTCCGCGGACATCGAACATTTTTTTGCCGCTGAATGGAAAGTACACCACAATTCCAGCCGCACAGGCGTGCGGTTGATTGGTCCCAAACCACAATGGGCACGTAGCGACGGCGGGGAAGCCGGCCTGCATCCTTCCAACATTCACGACAACGCTTACGCCATAGGCGCAGTGGATTTTACTGGGGACATGCCGATCATCCTCGGTCCCGATGGCCCCAGCTTAGGGGGGTTTGTTTGTCCGGTCACCATTATTCAGGCAGAGCTTTGGAAAATCGGACAACTCAAGCCTGGCGACAGCATCCGCTTCCGTCCCGTATCGATAGGGCAGGCTTCTGCGTTGGAACAACAACAGAATGAATTAATCAAGAATTTTGAGACGAATAACCCTGAAAGGGCTCATTCCATTTCCGGAGAACCGGGAGATCCTGTTCTCCATCGTATTCCCCAAAGTACAGAACAGATGCAGGTGACTTATCGTCAGTCCGGTGACAAATACCTGCTGATTGAGTACGGGCCGCCGGTACTTGATCTCAATTTGCGCTTCCGTGCTCATGCCTTAATGAACTGGTTGCAGCAACGGATCGATGACGGACTTAGTGGCATCCTGGATCTGACACCCGGAATCCGCTCCTTGCAAATCCACTTTGAATCCTTGCAGCTGTCGCGCGATGTATTACTGGAGCTTCTGATCGCAGGCGAAAAGCAATTGCCTGCGATTGATGATATGGAGGTGCCGTCCCGCATCGTTCACCTTCCTTTATCCTGGAATGATATCGCGACGCAACGGGCTATCGAGAAATACATGCAGTCAGTGCGTAGCGATGCACCCTGGTGCCCGAGCAACATTGAATTTATCCGCCGTATTAACGGACTGGAAAGCATTGAAGATGTCCGGAACATCGTTTTTGCAGCCAGTTATTTGGTTATGGGACTCGGGGATGTCTATTTGGGTGCCCCTGTGGCTACCCCGCTGGATCCCCGCCATCGTTTAGTGACTACCAAGTACAATCCAGCCCGCACCTGGACGCCTGAAAATGCGGTCGGTATAGGCGGCGCTTATTTATGCGTGTACGGCATGGAAGGGCCGGGCGGTTATCAGTTCGTCGGACGTACGATACCGATGTGGAATCGCTACCGCCAGACAGCAGATTTTATCGATGGGAAACCCTGGTTACTGCGTTTCTTTGATCAGATCCGGTTCTATCCGGTGAGTGAAGATGAATTGCTCAAGTTGCGCAAGGATTTTATTAGCGGACATTTTAAACTGCGTATCGAAGAAACTGTTTTAAACCTTAACCAATACAATATCTTCCTTCAGCAGCAAGCTGCCAGCATCAACGCTTTCAAAACCACGCAACAAGCGGCATTTGAAGCCGAGCGGAGGCACTGGGAAGCCAGCAATCTATCCCAATATGTCAATGAAGATATGTTGGATGAATCCGATGCGCAAAGCGAGCTGGACTTGCCGCAAGGTGCGCAGGCAATCAGCGCTCAGGTGACCGGTACCGTCTGGAAACTGTTGGCCAAAGAAGGTGATCGTATTGAAGCGGGTAAGCCCGTTATCGTAATAGAGTCGATGAAAATGGAATTCGCAGTAGATTCACCGGTTACTGGCACAATACGACAATTATTCTGCAAACAGGGAGGATACGTATCTGCCGGACAGGCGCTTTTCGTCATTCAGGAAGAAAAATGATGGGAAAGAAGCTTTTCCCGCTGGGTGACATCGCATCTTTGCTGCAATGTTATGCGAGTGACGAACTCTCACCGACTCAATTGGTTGAAGCAATTCACGCCGAGATTCAGAATGATCCCGATCATGCCTGGATCTCTACACTTCCGCTGGAAGCATTGAAAGATTATGCCCGTAAAGTGGAAGCCGCAGATATGGCATCGCTCCCATTGTATGGCATACCTTTCGCCATCAAAGACAATATAGATTTAGCGGGATTACCAACTACGGCGGCTTGTCCGGCCTTTGCTTACTCGCCCTCATGTAGCGCAACTGTTGTGAAAAAATTGATCGATGCAGGTGCAATTCCTATCGGCAAAACCAATCTTGACCAATTCGCCACCGGACTAAACGGTACACGATCTGCTTATGGAGCTTGCCGGAACGCATTTGATCCTGCCTATATCTCCGGGGGCTCAAGTTCGGGTTCGGCTGTCGCCGTGGCCAAAGGACAGGTATGTTTTAGTCTCGGCACCGATACTGCGGGCTCCGGTAGAGTTCCCGCCGCTTTTAATAATCTGATCGGATATAAACCCACCAAAGGTTGGCTCTCGACGCATGGTGTGGTACCCGCCTGCCGTTCTCTTGATACGGTATCCATTTTCGCCTTTACTGTTGTTGACGTGGCACACATCCTGGAAACTTGTGTTGGCTACGATGCAGCGGATATTTATTCCAGGAAAAGAAAAGGGCACGGCTTCAATTTTGGCACCGCCCTCCATTTCCGTTTTGGCATTCCGCGCAAGCAACATCTTAAATTTTTTGATAATCATGATAGCGAACGGTTATTTGATGAAACCATAACGCGCATGCAGGCGCTGGGTGGGGAAGCTGTCGAGGTTGATTTTGAACCCTTTCTTGAAGCTGCCCGGCTTCTTTACGAAGGTCCTTGGGTAGCTGAACGTTATGCAGCGATTCAATCATTCTTTGAGCTGCATGGCGATCAAATCATTGCCCCGGTGCATGAAATCATCGCAACTGCGAAACATCGCTCAGCGACCGATGTGTTCAATGGTTTTTATCAATTACGCCGCATCAAACAACAGGCAGATCAGATTTGGACCCACGTTGATTGTTTATTAACACCCACCACAGGAACGATCTACTCCATTCAAGCCATACAACGGGACCCTATTCGTCTCAATACCAACCTGGGTTATTATACCAATTTCATGAATCTGCTTGACTATGCGGCAATAGCTGTCCCTGCTGGCTTTCAGAATAACGGACTACCGTTTGGCATAACGCTGGCAGCACCTGCTCACCAAGATCATCCATTACTGCATCTGGCCCATCGTTTACAACAGGCTCAATTACTCTCTCTAGGCGCAACTGGTATTGCAATGCGTCAGGATGCTCATTTTCCTGCCGTGCCCGGATCGGGACAGGTACGGATAGCTGTCTGTGGCGCACATTTATCCGGCTTGCCATTGAATGGACAATTAACCAGTCGTCGAGGCCGCTTGGTGACAAGCACCACCACTTCCCCTGACTACAGGCTCTACGCATTACCCGGAAATCCTCCGCAACGTCCTGGGTTAATTCGGGTCAACAAAAATGAGCAGGGGGTTCCGATTGAGGTGGAAGTTTGGGAGTTACCGATGCTCGAATTAGGAAGTTTTGTGGCCGGCATTCCAGCACCCCTCGGGATCGGCACCATTACGCTGGCGAACGGTGAAACGCTGCTCGGTTTCGTCTGCGAACGTTATGCCGTCGAGAATACATTGGACATCAGTCAATTGGGTGGATGGCGTAACTACCTGAAGCAACGGGATCTCTCATAATGGAAAACGAATTGCGCTAATTCAGATATCTCAGAAAAATGGTTGAGATTCACCCGGTTCTATTTCATCATAAAAAAGCACCTCACCAAGCCAAGCCAATAGTGAGGTGCAAAGGCTTCGTTACTCATTGATACACTTTTAGTAACGAACGAACAAAACACGGTTCCGAATCAGTGAATCATACTGTTATGGTCGTTGATTGCTAATGTGTTGATAAAATTTTATTTATTGATTTTAAAAACCGATACCCACATAGCCACCAACGGTCAAGCCGCCAATTTTCGTGCCATCCAACGAACCAGCGACTAATTGGTAACGCGCATCAGTGCCAATGAAGAAATCTTTCCATATGTTATATTCAATACCGCCTGCAAACATAATGCCGGGCTCCAGTACGGTAATCGATTCAGTGGGAGGGCTGACGACGTGTATCGCTAGACCGGCGGGAATAATCCAGGGTCTGATTTTATATTCCGCAAAATGATTAAATTTAATTTTGGGTGATGCGGTTAAAGTAAATTGATTAACGGTCACCCCCCGAGGATTGTATGCACCCCCCGCCAGCTGCGTAGGCTCGTTCGCCAGCGCATTGCCCAGAATGCCATGACCATATTGCTTATATTCAAACATCAGTTCTGCATCGATTTCCGTTTTGGGTATGAATCCCCAAGTATCATTGGTCAATTGAAAATCAAAGCCGGCACCTGTATACCACGCGTGTCGATCTGCCTGCTCTTGCGCACCCACCGGCGCGACACGACTTTCGATCGACACACCATTACGATGCCCATCGCTTCTCGCATAGCCGCCACGGAAAAACAGCATGATTCTCTTATTACTCATGCCCCCAAAGTCAATCTTTTCATTCGAGGCTCTGGTTTCCTGAATTTGTTCAACTTTCTGGGTAGTTCGAGCCGATTCTGCTTTCACTCGATTTAATTCGTTTTGCATTTCTTGCGTTCGCATGGACTCGGTTTTCATTCTATTCAATTCATTCTGAATTTCTAGCAGGGTATTTTCCAGCTGCTTGATGCGTTGGGCTGCCGCATCCTGCGCAGATGCTTGCGTCGTAGTTACCGCAAAAATAATGAATAACGAAACACTTGTTACAAAATTAGCAGCTAACCTTCCCTTTTGTAAAAAATACTTCATATAATTCTCCTTTATAAGTTTAGTTTTTAGATGCGGCGAATAATTAATCGCGACAGCATAATAAAAAAAACTTGCAGCAACTTTGATCTGCATCAAGATAGTAGTAATCAGTACTTCACTTTGAGAATTTAATGAATTCCAGTATGAGAACTTTTGCATCTTTTCCGCCGGTGGAAAATGCGTTGAGCGAGCCAAATGGACTGCTGGCTATTGGCGGGGATCTTACTCCGCATCGCCTGCTTGAGGCCTATAGCAAGGGCATTTTCCCCTGGTTCAATGAAGATCAGCCGATTCTTTGGTGGAGCCCGGATCCGCGCATGGTGCTGTTTCCACATCAATTGAAAATCTCTCGTTCACTGCGCAAGGCTGTTAAGAAAACCAACTATAAAATTTGTACTGACTGCAACTTCACTCAGGTTATGCAAGCTTGTGCAGCACCACGCGACGGTCAGTCAGGTACCTGGATACACCCGCAAATGATCGCCGCTTATACTGCGCTCCATGAAATTGGATTGGCACATTGCGTGGAAACCTGGATCGATGGCGAGCTTGCTGGGGGACTGTATGGAGTCGCCTTGGGTAAGGTATTCTTTGGCGAATCGATGTTTTCGCGGGTTCAGGATGCATCAAAAATTGCTCTGGTTCATCTGGTAAAACAGTTACAATTCTGGCAGTTTGATCTGATAGATTGTCAGGTTAAAACCCATCATCTGGCATCCTTGGGTGCGCAAGAAATTTCCAGGGCAGAATTTAGTCAGAAATTGGACTGTCTAATTACAACTGGATTTGAATCCGGCAACAAATGGAACTTTGAACGCATTTTGATTGAATAGAGTTTACCCGTGCCTAAATTTCACACCACCAACCCCTATTCCTGCAGTTATTTGCCTGATAGATTGGCATGCTCAGAAATCGCAACGCCAGAACATCTGATTGATACAAAAGCTTATGGGAAGTTAGTTCAGGCGGGCTTTCGTCGCAGCGGACATTATATCTATCGCCCCTGTTGTGAACATTGCCAGGCTTGTCAATCAGTGCGCGTTACTGTCAAAACTTTTACTTCCAAGCGAGCTCAACGACGCGCCTGGAAATTGCATCAGCATTTAGTGGTCACGCAACATCCATTGCATTACAAACCGGAACACTATGCACTTTATCAGCGCTATCAATCCAAGCGTCACTTGGGTGGTGGCATGGATAATGATTGTCGCGAGCAATATCACAATTTCTTATTGCAAAGCTACGTGAATTCGAAATTGGTAGAGTTTCATGAAGCCGATCAGTTACGTATGATCAGTATTATTGACATTCTCCCTGATGGTATTTCATCGGTATATACCTTTTTTGATGCAGATATCGCTCACGCAAGTTTTGGTACTTACAATATCCTATGGCAGATCGAGCAATGTCGGCAATTGGATCTGGATTATCTTTATCTCGGTTATTGGATCAAAGAAAATAAGAAAATGCGCTATAAAGCCAATTTTCAACCACTCGAAGTTTTGATTAATGGTCGCTGGCAACTGCCGGGCAGTGGCAATATTCTTTGAAATTTATTCAAATCGATCATTGCTTCGGGATAAAATTCTGCATGTTCTATACTCTGCTTCGTCCGCTGCTTTTTAAATTGGATCCGGAATCCGCTCACAGAATTACATTCAGGGTAATTGAGCAGATCAGTCGACTAGGCTTATTAAAGCGCGTTTCTATTTCCTGTCGACCGATAAGCGTAATGGGGCTTACATTTCCTAACCCTGTCGGACTGGCCGCCGGCTTGGATAAGAACGGCGAGCATCTGGATGCGCTTGCTGCGATGGGATTTGGTTTTATTGAAATTGGCACGGTCACGCCAAGACCCCAGCCGGGTAACCCAACACCCCGCATTTTCCGGGTACCCGAAGCAAACGCGATCATCAATCGCATGGGTTTTAATAATCATGGTGTCGAGCAGCTGGTTGAAAACATCCAACGTTCGAATTACCAAGGCATACTGGGCATCAATATTGGCAAGAATTTTTCCACGCCGCTAGAAAAAGCGATCGATGATTATTTGATCGGCTTACAGAAAGTTTATTGTCACGCCAGTTACGTGACAATCAATATTTCATCGCCCAATACAAAAGATTTACGGCAATTACAAGCTGCCGATGCTCTTGATCAGTTGTTGAGCGGATTAAAGTCCGAGCAAGCGAAATTAGCACAAATTCATGGAAAATATGTACCGATGGTGGTAAAAATAGCACCCGATCTTGATGGAAAACAAATCGAATCGATTGCTACGCTACTGCTGAAACATCGCATAGATGGCGTGATAGCTACCAATACGACGATTTCACGAAGTGGCATTGAACATCTGAAACTCGCGCAAGAAAACGGAGGACTCAGTGGTGCCCCATTGACTCAGAACGCTACAGCAGTAATTCAGCAATTGCATCATTTTTTGCAAGGCGCTATCCCAATCATCGGGGTCGGCGGCATCTTATCGCCAGACGATGCACAAGACAAATTAAACTCCGGAGCCAGCCTGCTCCAGTTATATACCGGTTTAATATACCATGGCCCCGGCTTGATCAAAGAAATCGCCAAACTGATTTGTGTTGATTCAAAAAATAACCATTTGCCACAATGAGTCAATTGCTGATAGAAAATATAGATGCAATCTTGCCGCAAACCCAATGCGAAAAATGTGGTTTTGCTGGCTGCAGGCCCTATGCAGAAGCTATCGTAGAAGGCGGTGCAGACATCAACCAATGTCCCCCCGGGGGACAACAAGGTATTCAAAAAATTGCTGAGTTATTGGGTATTCCGACTAAACCGCTCAATACAATGCATGGCTTTCCAAGATCCCATCAAGTTGTTGCCTGGATAGATGAAAGCTTGTGTATTGGCTGTACATTCTGCATCCAGTCTTGCCCTGTCGATGCGATTGTCGGTGCCGCCAAGCAAATGCATACAGTGATCGCAGACGAATGCACAGGTTGCGATCTGTGTGTTACACCGTGCCCGATGGATTGCATCAGCATGATTCCGGATGATAGGAAAGCAACGAATTGGGTTAGCACATCTGTGGATGCCGCAAAAAAACAAGCTGCAGATAAAGCGCGCTCGCGCTACCAATTTCGCCAGCAGCGAATAGCACATGAGAAGCGAATTGATCACAAGGCGCGCACCAAAGAATTTATCCAACCGTCACAAACTCAGATAAGTCCTGAGGTACGCAAACAAGTAATTATTGCAGCCGCGCTCAAGCGTGCAGCTGCAATACGAGCACAAGCAGAAAACAAACCAGATTCCATAAAAAAATAAATGAATGCCGCCAAACGCCATGAGATTTTTGCTTGCTTAAAAACAGCCAACCCTAACCCGACCACTGAACTGGAATATCGCACACCTTTCGAGTTACTTATTGCAGTGGTACTTTCCGCCCAAGCTACAGACAAAAGCGTTAATCTCGCAACACGAAAATTATTCCCCAAGGCCCATACCCCAGAGGAAATTCTTGCTTTAGGAGAAGCTGGTTTAACAGGATTTATCCAAAGAATTGGGTTATATAAAACCAAAGCAAAAAATATCCAGGCCACCTGCCAAATGTTAATACAACAACATCGGAGTGAAGTACCCCGTACGCGGGAACTGCTCGAGCAATTACCCGGCGTCGGACGAAAGACCGCTAATGTCATTTTGAATACAGCTTTTGGTGAACCAACAATCGCCGTAGACACTCATATTTTCAGGGTTGCCAATCGAACAGGACTTGCGACCGGAAAAAATGTTTTAGAAGTGGAATTGAAATTACTTAAGGCAGTGCCAAAAGAATTTCGTCAGGATGCCCACCATTGGTTGATTCTTCATGGCAGATACGTTTGTAAAGCCAGAAAGCCAATATGCTCAGCATGCAAAATAAATCATCTGTGTGAATTCAAGGATAAAAGTATTTAACTTCAAGCCTCTATGTTCAAACCCTCTAGAGAACAAGCACGTCAATTGTTTTTTGATACTTGGCGCAAATACCATCAGCAAGAAGTCCTGTCCGGGATTGAAGCAATTGCATTGGAAGTAATACTGCAACACCAGGAATATCAGGGGTTACTTGATAATCCCGATCAGTATTTGGATAAAGATTTTTTGCCCGAAATGGGTGACACTAATCCATTCTTGCACATGAGCATGCATGTGGCGATCAAAGAACAGCTGTCAATTAATCAACCTATTGGCATTTGTAAACGATTTGCTCGACTGCTGGAAAAAACCGGAAGCGAGCACGATACCGCCCATCAGGTAATGGAGTGTCTCGCAGAAATGATTTGGCAAGCCCAGCGCTATCAATCTGCGCCGGATGCAACCATTTATTTCGAGTGTCTGGATAAACGATTCAGTTGAATGCTTCAATTAAAAGCGAGATAAAACCGAACTACAGTATTTATCTCGCTCTTATGTTAAGTACAAATAAATTATTAATCTGCTTTTTTATTTGTTTGAATTCAAAGTGCCAGGCAGGCTTGAGTAGTAAAAAGCCAAATTCTCAATATCTGCTGCGCTTAAATTTGCAGTCATTCCAGCCATGATAGGATCATTGCGCGCACCGGATTTATAGTCGTTCAACGCTTTTACTAAATAGCTTCTATACTGTCCACCAATTTTGGGAAAATTTGGCGCAGGACTATTGCCATCCACACCGTGACATGATGCACACACCTCAGCTGCTTTGCTTTTACCTGCTTCTATATCAGCCGCCATTACTTGACTTGATATCATCAAGGCCGCTGCACTTACTGCAGCGATTACATAATTCTTCATAATTCGTTCCTTGCGTAAATGACTTAATTAATTTTTAGAATAATAAGCAGCGAAATCTTTGAAATCCTGTTCCGATAGCGTTTTAGCCAAGCCGGTCATAGTCGGGTGGCTGCGTGTGCCATTTTTGTATCCTTCCAATGCTTTAACGATATATTCCGCATGCTGTCCGCCCAGTTTGGGAACACTGTAAGCACTAGGAAAAGCTGTTCTATACCCTGGAATTCCGTGACAACCCTCGCACATTGAAAGTTTGTCCTTTGCCGCCGCCGCATCCCCTTCTGCTTGAGATACGCCTGTAAATGCCAAGAGCATACTCATGGCAAGTAATAAATTCATAATCAATTTGTGTTTCATCTAATCCTCCTTCTCTCAAAAGCTGAACTTTAAACGATACGCTCGGTTTGGTCAATGGAAAGTATAAGTATGTCCATGTTGTTTATAGGGAAATGGTGATCTCAGGTACAAAAATTTGCAGCAGATTTTGATTCCAATTCCTCCCATCTTGCGAAGCAGCCTGTCAGCTCTTTTTCAATCGCAGCAAAGCGTAATTGTAATGCTTTTGCTTCGTCGGGATAATCACGATAGGTCGATGGTTCATTCAAGCGTAAAATTATATTCGCTTGTTCTTGCTCCAAGGTATCTATTCTAGCAGGTAATGCTTCAAGCTCCCGAGTTTCCTGATAGCTTAATTTTTTAGCTCTAACGGAGCTGGATGATTTTGAAATTTTAATCGGAGAAGTATCTAACTGATTGGATAATATTTTCGGCTGATTGACATTGTCTTCGAATTGTTTTGCACGTATCCAATCTTCATAACCGCCAACATATTCACATAATTTTCCATTTCCTTCGAATGCAATTACTTGTGTGACCACATTGTCAAGGAATTCACGATCATGACTGACCAGAAACAACGTGCCCGTATATTCCTGCAGCAAGGTTTCCAGTAACTCCAGCGTTTCGATATCCAGATCATTGGTAGGTTCATCCAACACCAATACATTGGCCGGGCGCGTAAATAATCGCGCCAGTAACAATCGGTTACGTTCCCCACCTGATAGTGATTTGACCGGTGAGCGGGCACGCTCCGAAGGAAATAAAAAATCCTCTAGATAACTGATGACGTGCTTGCGTTTACCGTTAATTTCGATAAAATCCGAACCTTGACTGATGGTATCGGTCAGAACCATTTCTTCATCAAGTTGCTCACGCATTTGATCGAAATAAGCAGCTGCCAGCTTGGTTCCTTGCTGAATTTCTCCGGAATCCGGCAGTAATTCACCTAAAATTAATTTTAATAAGGTTGATTTTCCAGCCCCATTGGGACCCAATAATCCCACCCGGTCACCGCGCATGATTCTGCAAGAAAAATCTTTGATGATTAACTTATCGCCGTAACTTTTATTCACAAGCTTCAGTTCAGCAACCAATTTTCCCGAACGCTCGCCAACATCGACATTGATATTGGCTTTACCGATTTTTTCTCTTCTTGCTGCACGCTCTAGCCGTAATGCTTCCAATCTTCGCACTCTACCCTCATTGCGTGTGCGGCGCGCTTCTATGCCTTTTCGTATCCAGATTTCCTCCTGTGCCAGTATCTTATCGAATTTTTGCTGATGCACCGCTTCAACTTCGAGCATTTCCACTTTTTTATGCTGATAATCCTTGAATTTCCCGGAAAAATTTTCCAGATTTCCACGATCCAATTCGATAATTCTGGTTGCCACATTATCCAGAAAGCGACGATCATGCGTAATAAATAAAACACTGCCGGTAAAATCCTGCAATAATCCTTCCAGCCATTCAATCGAAGAAAAATCCAAATGGTTGGTGGGCTCATCCAGCAATAGCACATCCGGTGATATCACCAGTGCACGCGCTAACGCCACGCGCTTCTTCAAGCCACCGGAAAGATGTTCAATCAAGGTATCCGCAGGCAGATTCAGCTTATTGATTACCGCTTCTATTTTTGCTTGTAGATTCCACCCGTCTTCCACTTCCAAGGCGCTTTGCAAATCCTGTAACCGAATCAGCAATGCTTCAGTATCATCTGTCGTTTCACTCAACGCATGCGAAACGGCATGATAATCCAGCAGGATCTGGCTAATGTTGCCTAAACCAATTGAAACTTCCAAATACACCGTATTGGCAGGATTCAAGAACGGTTCTTGTGAAACGTAAGCCAGCTTTAAATTGGGCGCACACCAAAGTTTACCGTCATCCAACTTGATTTCTCCCGCCAATGCACGCAGCAAACTTGATTTACCTCCGCCGTTCCTACCAATTAATCCTACGCGCTCCCCCGGATCCAGCTGCAAATTTGCATGATCGAGTAGAGCATGGTGGCCAAAAGCCAAGCAGGCGTTTTCCAGTGTAATGAGCGGCATCGGTACAGTCTACTTTTTACGGGGATAGTTAGATTTTGCTATTCGATAAATAACAGGGGAAGGATTTTGTCATGCTTTAAGCAGCTTGGCAAAAATGGTTTAAAAATGGAGCCCATAGGCTCCATTTTACAATCACTACTCAAAACAAATCGCATTACTCAATTGTCGATACATTAATTTTTTTCGGCAGTACTGCTTCACGTTTCGGAATAACCACTTCCAGCACGCCGTGCTTTGACGAAGCGGAGATCGCGTCAGCATTCGCAGTGTCCGGTAAGCTAAAACGCCTGTAGAATGAACCGTAAGTCCGTTCCACACGTTTATAACCTTCTTTCTCCGTTTTACTTTCAGATTTCTTTTCGCCCTTAATCGTAAGCACACCATCTTCCATGCTAATGTCAATTTCTTCCGGCTTTACCCCTGGAATATCCGCATGAATGACAAATTTACCCGCTTCTTCCTTAATATCCACAGCGGGCGCCCATTCTGCAGTTGCAGTGGAACCTTCAGCAACACCCCGCTCCAACTCTCTTTGCAGCTGATTCAACAAACCCCAAGGTTCATAACGTGTAATAGCCATAATAAATTTCTCCTTTCCTTATAAATAAAAAACATCATATAAGCTCAATATCAACGCCTAACTCAACTCCATATGGTTAACCACTTGAAACGGCGTTGTTACAATCACTGAAAATATACTTTCAATGCCGATATAAGGTTTATTTAAATTTTTTCAAGAGAGTGAATATAAAACTATACCCATTTTCAGTTACCTTTGTTTGAAATAAGGAATTACATTTATTACCGGTAACGTCGCCGCCATCCATATATAATTGCTGCCGTGACAAACAGCAATAAAATAACCCAAATTCCATGTCGTTTAACCCATTCCATTAGGTTTCCCTGAATGGAAAACTTTGCCTCAGCGAGGTCAAGTATTATGGTATTTGTCTGTGCACTATTTTGCGCTAATAAGTGCAACTGGAACCTTAATACCCGGTCACCTGAAGAATTCGGCATTATCCACCAGCGCCATTTTGCCATACCCCCATAGTCCGAATTCGGATCCTGAGGCCCCTGCCGATCAATTTCAAACGTTGTTCCGACAACCTCTGCTTTCATGCTGGGGGACACCACGCCGCTAATTCCCTGTATCGAAGTACCATCGGAAGATGTGGCTGCAATTTCGTTCAAAAATCGCGCAAGACGCTTTGTTTCTAAATTCAAAATCACTTCAAAACCTTCATATTGTTTGACTTTTGACGGAATCGTAATCGCCGCGCTATCGATCGGCAGTTTCATAAACACCGGATTAAATTCTCTCTTAGCCGATAACATGTGCATCAATGCATTGATGGAGAAAGGTACAACGAGTAACACCGCTAATAATGCAATGAGCATGATCAAATTGAAATTCAAACCGGATTCAGGTTCTGAGTGGCGCATGATTTCTCCAGCTGTTGATTTTATAGTGATATTATCATTCTTAGCCCGGTGCTTTTCCTAAAAAGTCACGCAGTTATTTCGAAATGTTTAGTCGACTCGGAAATAAATGGGTAAGATGATGATAATAAATATTTTTAGGTCTTCGAAGCATCATTCCGATCAGGAATGGTTGGATCCTTTTTATGTTTTATGGGCGTAATATACGTACGCAATACACGATAATATCCCACGATCAAGATTAATTCTTTATTTGTATTGACAAGAAACAGTCAGATCAAAATCTAATCTTTCGAATCCTTTCCCGACGAGGATAACAAATGCGGCCATAGGCGCTGCATCGCCAAGAAAGTAAAAGAAGCCGACCAGGTTATCATGGCCAGACCTGCCAAACCTTCAGCAGCACTCAACATACGAATAGCGCCAACGGGCAATAAGTCGCCGAATCCTACGGTTGTGTATACAACCGACGAATAATAAATAAAATCAAATAAGCTGGCTTCATCTAAACCGATAATGCGCCCCATATTGGCATCATGTTGCATTAACATATAGCCCAAAGCAAAAATCACAATTTCTAATACGTGCGCTACCAACAAACCGAGCATGACGATCAGAACTCCGATGCGTTTATGCATATGCACACCAACCGTGCGACTTAAAAAACGCAATGCTTCGTAATGCAATATCACGCATAAAGTAACAACCACCCCGGAGATCATCAATCCCACCAAGTGGGAGGTGTGCTCATTCATAGTTTCAAACTGATTTTTTTAATCACAAAACGTATTGTGATACATATAATAGAGAAAAGGTTAAATGCAGAACATTTATATAGCGATAATTTCGCTTCATAAGAAAAATTCATGGGACAAGCAACTGAAATCATAGGGCGTGGATTGGCGCGGTTTTTAACCAAGCAGATACGGCAAAGCATTCAGGTTGCAACAATCAGCCAGGAACAACTAGCAGCCACCTTACGGCCTGGCGATGTGCTATTGGTAGAGGGAAATACTCGCGTCAGTGTCGCCATCAAATATCTGACGCAATCAACTTGGTCACATGCTGCACTTTACATCGGCAATGTTCTACCTCATGGCGCTCCTTGGGAACTTCCCCGAGTACTGATTGAAGCTGATTTGAAAGAAGGTGTACGCGCCATTACACTAGCGCATTATGCGCAAATGCACACCCGGATCTGCCGTCCCATTGGCTTGAGTAATGATGATCGCAAACGGATTGTCGACTATGCGATCGCACGTATCGGACATCGGTATGACCTTAAACATATCTTCGATCTTTTGCGTTATCTACTCCCAACGATCCCGGTTCCTACACGATTCCGCAGACGCTTACTGGCATTGGGAAGTAACGATCCTACGCGGGCAATTTGTTCTACTTTGATCGCACAAGCCTTCGAATCGGTACGCTATCCAATTCTGCCGGAAATTCAGCGCACATGGTCGGATGATCTCACTCGTGCAGATTGTTATGCGGATATTTACCATATCCGCCATCACAGCCTTTTTACTCCAAGGGATTTCGATATATCGCCTTACTTTGACATTATCAAGCCGACAATTGAGAGTGGCTTTGACTACCGCTCACTCGCCTGGAGCGATGCAATGCACGATCCTAAGCGCATTCAGTGTGAGGTTACTGAAACAGTCAAAACCAAAGAATTATCATAAGTACAAAGACTTTCCTACTTACGATCAAATAAAGATTAATTTTAGTAATTGCCGTTCTTATTTATTTTTCGATAATTTTTCAGATAAATACCACACCATTTTGTACCAGTCCCGCAAGATCGATATTCAATGCATTTTCTACAGAATTGGCGCCAATTTCCATTAGCTGCGCCTGAGTGAATGATCCGCCACTACCTTGCAACAAGCTCACATAAAAATCATGCACTGCTGGAGCTGGTGCTACACCCACTACATTTTGATAGACTGTATCGACAAATTCATCGTTGGATAAGTCCAGCACATTAACGGCGAGCTCGGATACCTCGAGTACGGTTTGTCCGGAATCGAACAAATTTAACCCTATAGTCACATAATCCGGATGTTCCGTAATTGCGGACGCACCAAAAGCTGCGCCAATGATCCGGGCAGTGTTGTTACCAGCCTGTCCGTTATTAAAATCCATCGCAAGTTTCGTATCTGCGAATTGTAACCGCTCAATACCGGATAGCGTATCGTTTCCCTCCAAACCAGAAATGTTAAATCCCGAAGAAGTCGTTGCAATGGTATAGCCGACACGATTACCGCTATAAATTGCTGTATCGATACCTAGGCCACCATCCAGAGTATCATTTCCACCCACACCATTCAGCCTGTCCAAACCATCCCCGGCATTAATAATATCAGCACCTGGCGTACCTGTAAGATTGTCCGTGCCATTAGTACCTGAGATGATATTACTGAATATCGTGCCCGTGTTGCCAACAAAATTGGTCGGAGAGTTGATGCTTGTCGAACCATCACGGTTCAATGATGTTGTCCCGTCAACCGGGAGTGCAGCATAAGAAATCGCGCCCCCAATCATTCCGGGAAAATTTATAGTACCATTGGTAGTAAATAAAAAACCATTTGGAATGATATAGTCTGGCGCAACTATTCCTAAATCCGCAAATCCCTGAGTGGCAACCAATACTGTCTTGCCAGCGGTTGCAGAGCTGGGAAGATCGGTGCCAAAACTATAAGTATTGGAGATGATGCCATTGGTTGAGATAATTGAGTGCCCTACCCAGAAATTCTGGATATTCGCATCTCCGACAAACTCGATGAACTGAACAGTACCTGCTGTGTTTGAAAACACTTCATTGATATGGAATAGATGAAAGGACATTATCTTCTCCTTGAATCAATTATTAATATCCGTTACTTAAGCTGGCGAAGCTGTAAGTCATGATACACGATAACGAAGAATGAAGAATGAGGCGTCGCAATTAAAAAACGTGCATTATCGATTATAAGTCAATTCAGCCTTTATTCTGGCAATGCGCGCCGAACGCACTTTGGTGTTAATGGCACTAGGCAATGCGGCTGACTCAGATAAATTCTGCCTGAGTTCAGCTGCAATTGCACCTGCATCCACTTTTTTTGCTGCAAGATATGCTTTTCGAAATCGATCAGCCTGCACGTAAGGTTTAATTGCATAACCCGGACGACCATGAAAATCGCATGCGCATGCCTGTAAAAATTCTTCAAATCGTTCCGGCTTACGGTAAGCATCAACTATTTGCAGCATATTCGCCATGGTAGACGGTTTGAGCTCTTCCGCCCGATGTACGTCACCATGATAGCGGGCCACCAGTAATGCGAGATCCCGCGATTCTTTAGGAACCCTGATACGCTCACACAAAGTTTGTGTCAATTCTACGCTACGTGCCTCATGGCCTATATGACGCGGCCATTCTTCGAACGGTGTTGTTCCTTTGCCCACATCGTGCATCAGCGCGGCAAAGCGCACCGGCAGCGAATAGTCGTGCGCAGCGGCGTAATCAATTACGAGCATAATATGCACACCGGTATCAATTTCAGGATGCGCATGCGCCGGTTGCGGAACACCGAACAACACGTCCACTTCGGGAATAATCCGCGCCAAAGCACCGCATTCTCTCAGCATATAAAACATTCTGGATGGGGTTTTTTCCATCAAACCGCGCGCGAGCTCCTGCCAAACACGCTCCGGTACCAGCGCATCAACTTCGCCGTTATGCACCATATTATTCATCAGCATCATTGTTTCCGGCGCAATGCGGAAACCAAAACGCGCCGCAAAACGTGCAGCTCTGAGAATACGCACAGGATCTTCTGAAAATGCCGGACTGACATGGCGTAAAATGCCAGCTTCCAGATCAGCGACACCGTTAAAAGGATCGATAATGTTGCCGTCTTCGTCTTTGGCAATCGAATTGATGGTAAGATCTCGACGCGCCAGATCTTCCTGCAAGGTAACCTGAGGAGAGGTAAACACTTCGAATCCTTTATATCCGAGTGAAATCTTTCGCTCAGTTCGAGCTAATGCGTATTGTTCATTGGTTTGCGGATGCAAGAAAACCGGAAAATCCTTCCCCACCGGACGGTATCCCAACAATTCCATTTCCTCCGGTGAAGCTCCCACTACCACATAATCATGATCCTTGACCGGTAATCCGAGCAATTCATCGCGCACTGAGCCGCCTACAAGATAAATTTTCAATGATTATTTCGCCTTCACAACTCCCAGGCGCTCCTTAAGTGTTGGCGAATTGTGTCCATGATCAAGCACCTTTGCGTAATACATCGAATTTTTCAAAACCTTCTTAACGTAATCCCGTGTTTCGTTAAAAGGAATCGTCTCAGCATAAATAGCGCCTTCCAGCACGCTGGTGTCATCGCGCCAGCGCCTGGCCCGGCCTGGCCCGGCATTATAGGCAGCCGAAGCCAGCAACGGTTGATTATCCAATGTATTCAACACATGCTTGAGATAATACGCACCTAATTGCAAATTGGTATTCACATCCACCACCAGATTCTGGCGGAAATTGGGTATTCCCAGCTGCTTAGCAACCCATTCGGCCGTAGCCGGCATCAATTGCATCAGGCCCGTTGCTCCTGCATGGGATTTAATATCCGCAATAAAGCGGCTTTCCTGCCGAATCAAACCATACACCCAGGCTTCATCCAGCTCATGTCGTTGCACTATATTTCTAAGTGCTTCGCGGTGCGGAGATAAAAATCGCAAACTGAAATCATGCTGCGTTACCGTTCTGTTCGCAGTATTGATCGCACGGTCATACATACCCTGACGGCGTGCTACTTCGGATGCAGCCAATAATTCCGCATCGGAAAATTGTCGAACGGTCCAACTCCATTCACGAAATGCTTCAGTGCGTAAATTCATGCGCGCAAAAGCCAGTGCCCTCTGTATGCCGGGCCTACGTTCCATTGCGGACACTTCATCAGTACTTACGCGATAAGTTTTTTCCGCGATGCTTAGGATGGCACCCAACTCTTCCCGTGCCAATTGGCCATAAAAACTGTGCTCATCGCTGAGTGGAATTAAGATATTATTTGCATCCTGCATTCGATCCTTGATGATAAACGCACGCGCTTTCCAGTATCGCCAAGTATCAATCTGCTGCTCAGTGAGCGACATCTTTTCGATAGTCTTCAGTACTTCGTCCCAGTGAGCGAGCCGCAAAGCTGCACGCACCTGCCAGGCAAGCACGGTATCCGAAGGCGGATAGGTTTGCGGTGTATTCTGAGCTTCTCTGAACCAATCCAAAGCACGCGAATCATGCCGCATTGCTGCGCGATACCCGAGCCTTCCGAGGAAATAAGAACGATCAAATGGGGTAAGCTGGTTTTTGATCTTTAACCATTGCACATAGGCTTGATTGGTATCATTACGCAGCAGGCGCAATAACGCGAACAAAGCAATTTCGCGGTCACTCCGCGATTTGATTTTGTTTTTTAAAGTATCCAGGTAACGTAATGGATTTTTGGCTGCATTATTCAATTCGGTGCTGTTTAACAACTCGCTATTAGGTAAATAACGACTAATATGCATCGCCACGCCGGTTTGACCTTCTTCCAAGGCAAGTCGAATTCGGGTCCAGATATCTTCCAGCGTAATCTGTTCACTGTAGATTAACGTACGAAAAACCGGTGTGCAGCTTTCGGGCTGACTGTTCGGCGTAAACCATAACGACCGAACTTCCGACAGCAATGAATTATCTTTAGCATTCAGCCGACTTTGGTAGTGATAGCATAGAAGCTCAGTATCTCTGTTCACTGACAACGGATATTCTATTTCAAAGAGTGACCATTGTTGATTCTTGCCCAAAATCTTGAGCCAATCTCCGCGCAATCGATCCGCAACCAGATCACCATCATAGCGTGTGAGAAAGTACCGAATATTGGCAATATCAGTGGTCTGCAGTCTCATACGCAATTTAAAATATTCTACATAGGGCATAAGCACGTGGCGTTGCAGCTTTATGGAATATTCATCCAAACGTTTCACATTGCCAGCCTGGAAGGCTTCACGCGCAGCGATAAAATCAAAGTCCTGATTTGCAGATAGCGTTCCGGAAAAAACCAAAAAAATTAATCCCAAAAGGTAATTTCTCATAACGATTTCCCGTACAGGCTCTAATGGAGGGTATTTACAATCAAGAAATAGAACAAATTTTTTGCAAAAAATTGGGACTTTCACATATTCACTGTGAAAGTCCAATGCCATTCTTAAAGTTTCAGCAAAAATCCTGCAGCCAATCTACCAACTGGTAATAACGATTAAACAATACCTTGGCCCAGCATCGCATCCGCCACTTTGACAAAACCGGCGATATTGGCGCCGTCCACATAATTAACGCTGCCGTCGGGCTTGGTACCGTATTTCAAACAGGATTTATGAATAGCCTGCATAATTGCTTGCAAGCGTGCATCAACCTCCTCATGAGTCCAGGATAAACGCATTGCATTCTGGCTCATTTCCAGACCTGAAGTGGCGACACCACCGGCATTACTTGCTTTACCCGGTGCATAAAGTACTTTGTTATGGATAAAACACTCGACTGCTTCAGCGGTCGATGGCATATTTGCACCCTCAGCGACACAAATGACACCGTTATTAACGAGTGTTTGCGCATCGGCACCGGTGATTTCATTTTGCGTTGCACACGGTAATGCCACCTGTACCGGCACATGCCAGGGTTTTTCACCCGGTAAGAAGGTAACGTTCACACGTTTAGCGTATTCATCAAGGCGCGCATACAGATGATTTTTTACTTCCGCCAATATTGCCAATTTTTCCAGAGTAAAGCCGCTTTCATCCACAATCGTGCCGCTGGAGTCGGAGACGGTAATCACCTTGGCACCTTGCGCCATGGCTTTCTCTACAGCAAACTGCGCTACATTACCCGAGCCGGAAACCGAAACACGCATCCCTTCCATATAGCGCCCTGCATGCCGTAATACTTCTTGAGCAAAATATACCGTTCCATAACCGGTTGCTTCCGGACGAATTAGCGATCCGCCAAAACTCAATCCTTTTCCGGTAAATACACAATCAGCTCGATTGGATAGTTTTTTCATCATCCCCGCCATGAATCCAACTTCACGCCCACCAACGCCGATATCTCCGGCGGGTACGTCGGTATCCGAACCAATATGGCGAAACAGCTCACTGATAAAAGCCTGGCAGAAACGCATAACTTCTCCTGGGCTTTTACCTTTCGGATCAAAATCGGAACCACCCTTGCCGCCGCCCATCGGCAGTGTCGTCAATGCGTTTTTGAAGGTTTGCTCAAACGCCAAAAATTTAAGAATTGACAGGTTAACCGAAGGATGAAATCGAACACCGCCTTTGTACGGACCAATGGAAGAACTATGTTGCACCCGGTAACCTCGATTTACTTTAACTTCGCCATGATCATCAACCCAAGATACGCGAAATATAATCACGCGCTCAGGCTCAACCAAACGATCCAGCAAACCATGCTCAGCATACCGTGGGTGTTCCATTATAAAAGGCCACAAGCTCTCAATGACTTCTGTAACCGCTTGCATGTACTCTGGTTGATTAGGATTTCGCTCAGTCACATATCCACTGAACTCCTGAAGGCTCTTATATTTCATTTTTAATTCCCCGGTAAATGAAAGGTTATTTGCGAATAACCCAATTCTGCCAAATAAATTTACACGCTGCACTGTATTTTTTTAAAAATGGAGTTTTTTGTGCTGTTACACTGTTACATTGAAATATCAGTTATTGGAAAGCTTTGTTGCAGACAAACTAGCTTATCAGCAAACAGGATTTATCTCTCTACTGAATTGGTTTTAGACGCAAAATGAAGGTCGCTAGTTGTCGTATCCCCTATCTTAGGGGATAATGTACACTTTTATTCATTTTATTTTTCTGAAAAATTAGGGAGCTAGTATCGATGGGGACATTCAAGGATTTTGACGCGACGGTATTTAAAGATTTGACCAGTGCGGTGCGCGCATTGGCGATGGATGCCGTGCAAAAAGCCAATTCTGGTCACCCTGGTATGCCAATGGGTATGGCTGAAATTGCTGAGGTACTGTGGATTCACCACTTGCGTCATAATCCTGGCAATCCGGGTTGGGTTGACCGTGACCGGTTTGTGCTATCTAACGGACATGGATCCATGTTGATTTATGCTTTGTTACATTTGACCGGTTACGATTTACCGATGGAAGAAATTAAAAAATTTCGTCAATTCCATTCAAAAACACCCGGACATCCCGAGTATGGTTACACGCCAGGCGTGGAAACTACTACCGGACCCTTGGGTCAGGGTATCACGAATGCGGTAGGCATGGCTTTGGCAGAAAAAGTATTGGCAGCCGAATTCAATCGCCCTGGTTACAATATTGTAGATCATCACACGTATGTTTTTCTCGGCGATGGTTGTTTAATGGAAGGCATCTCGCATGAAGCTTGCTCATTAGCCGGCACTTTGGGTTTGGGCAAACTTATCTGCTTTTATGATGATAATGGCATTTCCATAGATGGGCATGTGGAAGGTTGGTTTACCGATGATACGCCAAAGCGTTTCGAATCTTATGGCTGGCATGTAGTGCCTAATGTCAATGGCCATGATCCTGTTGCGATTGAAGCTGCGATTGAAGCTGCAAAGCAAGTCAACAACAAACCATCGATGATTTGCTGCAAAACGGTCATCGGATTGGGTTCTCCGAATATGGCCAATACCCATTCTGTACATGGCGCCGCATTAGGTGATGCGGAAATCGCCGCTACTCGCCCGCATATTGGTTGGCATCACCCACCTTTTGAAATTCCGCAAAATGTTTATAGTGTTTGGGACGCAAGAGCGAAAGGTCAGAAGCTGGAAACGGAATGGAATCAGAAGTTTGCGGAATATGCAGAAAAACATCCCGCGGAGGCGGCGGAATTTAATCGTCGAATGGCTGGAGAATTGCCTGCAAATTGGAGCAGTCATGTTGAGAATGTTATTAATCAAGTCAATGCCAAAGCGGAATCCATCGCGAGCCGCAAGGCTTCGCAAAATGCAATTGAAGGCTTAGCGCCCATTCTGCCGGAATTGATTGGGGGATCTGCCGATTTGGCCGGCTCCAACCTGACACTATGGTCAGGTTCCAAGGGTATCGACAATAACGCCGGTGGCAATTACGTCTATTATGGTGTACGTGAATTTGGGATGAGCGCAATGATGAACGGATTATCGTTGCACGGCGGCCTGATTCCTTACGGCGCAACCTTTCTGATGTTTTCAGAATACGCTCGTAATGCACTGCGTATGGCCGCTTTGATGAAAATCCGTAACATCTTTGTCTTTACACATGATTCAATTGGTCTGGGCGAGGATGGTCCAACGCATCAACCGGTAGAACAAACAGCCACATTGCGTTATATCCCCAATATGGATGTATGGCGGCCTTGTGACACCGTTGAATCAACCGTTTCATGGGTTCGTGCCATCGAACGTAAGGACGGCCCTTCAACATTGATTTTCAGCCGCCAGAATCTGCCGTTCCAGAAACGAGACGCGGCAATCATCAAACAGATTGAAAAAGGTGGCTATGTATTAGCCGAAGCAAGTAACAGCAAACCGCAAGTTATTCTCATCGCTACCGGCTCAGAAGTCGGTCTAGCCGTGAACGCGCAGAAAGTATTGGCGGATGAGGGCATCCATGCACGCGTTGTTTCCATGCCCTGTACCAATGTTTTTGACCGCCAGGAACCATCTTACAAGGAAAGTGTCTTGCCAAAAGATGTCAAACGCGTGGCCATTGAGGCTGGAGTGACGGATTTCTGGCGTAAATATGTCGGGTTGGATGGCGCAGTAGTGGGTATTGATACTTTTGGTGAATCAGCGCCTGCAGATGTGCTGTTCAAGCATTTCGGCTTTACTGTCGAAAACGTAGTTAAAACAGTAAAAAACGTTCTCTAATTCAATTAAAGAATATAGCGTTCGGATAACGAATTTCGTTCCGAATGCAATAAGTTTTTCATTCAAGGAGTTTTAGCATGACAATTAAGGTTGGAATTAATGGATTTGGTCGTATCGGGCGTATGGTTTTTCGCTCAGCAGTACAGAATTTTTCTGATATTGAGATTGTAGCAATTAATGATTTATTAGAGCCTGACTACCTGGCTTATATGTTGAAACACGATTCAGTGCATGGCCGTTTCCAAGGCGATGTGTCAATTGATGGAAATACATTAGTAGTTAATGGCAAAAGAATTCGTTTGACCGCAATTAAAGATCCTGCTGAATTGAAATGGAGCGAAGTGGGAGCTGAAGTCGTTATTGAATCCACAGGGCTCTTCCTGACCAAAGAAACTTGCGAAAAGCACTTGGTGGCAGGTGCTAAAAAAGTCATCATGTCTGCGCCTTCGAAAGATGATACACCCATGTTTGTATATGGTGTGAATGACAAATCCTATAAAGGTGAAAGCATTATTTCCAACGCCTCCTGTACTACCAACTGCTTGGCGCCGATGGCTAAGGTATTGAACGACAAATGGGGCATTAAACGCGGATTGATGACTACAGTACATGCAGCAACCGCGACTCAGAAAACTGTAGATGGTCCATCTAATAAAGACTGGCGCGGTGGGCGCGGCATTCTGGAAAATATTATTCCGTCTTCAACGGGTGCTGCCAAGGCAGTAGGCGTGGTAATTCCTGAACTGAACAAAAAATTGACCGGCATGGCTTTTCGTGTCCCAACTTCGGATGTTTCAGTGGTTGACTTAACGGTTGAGCTGGAAAATGAAGCGAGCTACGATGAGATTTGCAATGCAATGAAGGAAGCTTCCGAAGGTTCAATGAAAGGGGTGTTGGGTTATACCGATCAGAAAGTGGTTTCTACCGATTTCCGCGGTGAAAGCTGCACGTCCATTTTCGATGCTGAAGCTGGCATGGCTTTGGATAAAAGTTTTGTTAAAGTGGTAGCATGGTACGACAATGAGTGGGGTTATTCCACCAAAGTATTGGAGATGGTTCGTACTGTTGCCAAGTAATTTGTATTGATTGATACGTAATTAAGAATATTAAAATATTGATTACTATCTGAATTACTATTCAATTCGTCAAGACATAAAGGGTAGCTTTTGCTATCCTTTATATTTTTTAAAGACAATTTTGGAGTTTATCGTGCCAGTTATTAAACTTGTTGACCTTGATCTAAAAGGTAAGCGTGTATTCATACGCGCTGATCTAAACGTGCCTGTAAAGGATGGCAAAGTAACCTCGGACGCCCGCATTACCGCCTCCATGGCGACGATTAATCATTGCCTCAAAGAAGGTGCCAAGATAATGGTAACTTCTCATCTGGGACGTCCTGATGAAGGAATATGGACCGAAGAAAATTCCTTAAAGCCCGTTGCTGATAATATCGCCAACCGTCTAGGAAAACCCGTTCGGCTAATCAAAGACTGGGTGGGCGGTGGATTTGATGTTGCTGCGGGAGAGTTGGTAGTACTTGAAAATTGCCGTATCAACAAAGGCGAAAAGAAAAATCTCGAGGAAACTGCACAGAAATACGCAAAATTATGTGATGTGTTTGTTATGGATGCCTTCGGCACTGCGCACCGTGCAGAAGCTTCAACTCATGGTATCGCGAAATATGCCCCGATAGCTTGTGCAGGAATTTTACTGACTGAAGAGCTGGAAGCTTTAACTAAAGCGCTGTTGAGTCCGGCTCGTCCTATGGTTGCCATAGTAGGCGGTTCGAAAGTTTCTACCAAACTTACCGTACTTGAGTCGCTGTCCGAAAAAGTGGATCAATTGGTTGTTGGCGGCGGCATCGCTAATACTTTTCTTAAAGCCACTGGCAAGAATGTCGGTAAGTCATTGTGTGAAGACGATTTGGTTCCAACGGCCAAAAATTTGATGGATAAAATGGCCAAACGCAATGCATCAATCCCGATTGCGGTCGATGTTGTGGTTGGTAAGAAATTTGATGCCAATGAACCGGCTGTATTAAAGGATGCTGGTAGCGTGGCAGATGATGAAATGATTTTCGACATCGGTCCAAGAAGTGCGCAGGAATTAGCAGATATCATTATGAAAGCCGGAACGGTAGTGTGGAACGGTCCCGTAGGTGTATTTGAATTTGATCAGTTTGGCGCCGGAACTGAAAAGATTGCACGAGCAATTGCAGAAACTAAGGCATTCACGCTGGCAGGCGGTGGCGATACGATCGCAGCCATTCAAAAATATGATATTTATAACAAAGTCTCCTATATCTCAACGGCAGGAGGTGCCTTTCTAGAATTTTTAGAAGGCAAAAAGCTGCCTGCAGTAGAAATTCTGGAAATGCGCGCTAACTAATCGTCAAGAAGATAATGATTCGAAGAACAAAAATTGTAGCTACACTGGGTCCTTCCAGCGGTAATCCGAAAACTCTGGAACGTATGATCCGGGGCGGTGTCGATGTTGTTCGGATCAATTTCTCACATGGAACACGCGAACAACACATTGAATTGGTGGAGATGACACGCTCATTAGCGCGCGCGGCAGGTTTCACTGTTGGTGTTCTGGCCGATCTGCAAGGTCCTAAAATCCGCATCGGCAAGTTTGAACATGGCAAAATTAGACTTGAAGTGGGTGATCAGTTCATTCTCGATGCAGCATGTGAACTGGGCAATCAGGAACGAGTCGGTCTGGATTATAAAGAACTGCCCGGTGATTTGGAAACCGGAGCCACACTGATGCTGGATGATGGACGCATTGTACTGGGGGTATCTCAGGTGAAAGGTCACCAGGTATTCTGTGTAGTCGAGCAAGGCGGAATACTGTCAAATAATAAAGGTATTAACCGTAAAGGCGGTGGATTGGGCGCTCCGGCTCTGACTGGCAAGGATTTAGAAGATATCAGAACGGCTGCCGAGTTTGGCGCGGATTATCTGGCGGTATCATTTGTCCGCTCGGGTGACGATATACGACAGGCACGCGCATTGCTGCAAGAAGCTGGGGGTAAAGGCATGATTATGGCCAAAATCGAACGCTCGGAAGCTATTCTTGCGCTGGATGATATACTCGAAGCTTCGGATGCGATCATGGTGGCACGCGGAGACTTGGCAGTTGAAGTAGGTGATGCTGCTGTTCCAGCGTTACAGAAGAGAATGATACGCTCGGCACGGGCAAATAATAAAATTGTTGTGACCGCAACGCAAATGATGGAATCGATGATTACTAATCCGATTCCAACACGCGCTGAAGTATCGGATGTAGCCAATGCGGTACTCGATGGTACTGATGCAGTCATGTTGTCGGCGGAATCCGCTGCCGGTGAATATCCTGTTGAAGCAGTGGAAGCCATGGCCAGGGTTTGTTTGGAAGCGGAAAAGGAATATCTTGTTAGCATTGATCGGCGAATGCAGAGTATTAATCCGGCAACCATCGAAGAAGCGATTGCGCGTGCCACAATGTATACTGCGGGTGGTCTGCAGATTCGTGCGATTGCTGCATTGACGCAAAGCGGCGTGACCGCATTGTTGATGTCGCGCAGGAGTTCCAAGGTGCCTATTTTTGCGTTAAGCCCGAACGAAGAAACACGCAGAAGAGTTACCTTGTTCAGGGGTGTTTATCCTGTAGAATTTGGTGAAGGGTTGAATGATCCGGAAGAGATTCTGAATCTGGCCGAACAGGAATTACTCGACCGCGGGGTGGTGCGCAGTGGTGATATCATGGTGATGACAATAGGTGAGCCGGTAGGTAAGACGGGGGGTACCAATACCATGAAAATTATTAGAGTCGGTGAATGGAAAACAAGGCAAGGCATTGATAAAAATTAAAATGTCTGCACGATGCAACACAGATAACTATACGTACAGTTACAGTAAAAAGAATCAAACGTATTCATACAAAATAATCGCTTATACTAATACTTACAGAATTTATTCAGATAATTTAATAATTAAGGAGATCTAAATGGCACTTGTATCATTAAGACAATTACTTGACCATGCAGCAGAAAACAGCTATGGCTTGCCCGCGTTTAATGTCAATAATCTGGAACAAATCCAGGCAATCATGCAAGCAGCGGATGAATGCAATAGCCCGGTGATCATGCAAGGTTCCGCTGGTGCAAGAAAATATGCCGGTGAAGCATTCTTGCGCCACTTAATTGCTGCCGCGGTAGAAGCTTATCCCCATATTCCTATTGTAATGCACCAAGATCATGGGGCTTCTCCATCGGTTTGTGTCAACGCGATTCGTAGTGGATTCTCGAGTGTAATGATGGATGGTTCTTTACAAGCCGATGCCAAAACACCGTCCACTTATGAATACAATGTAAACGTCACGGCGGATGTTGTTAATACTGCGCATTCAGTCGGTGTTTCCGTGGAAGGCGAGCTGGGTTGCCTGGGCTCACTGGAATCCGGCATGGGCGAAGCGGAAGACGGGCACGGCGCAGAGGGTGTTTTGTCCCATGATCAATTGCTTACTGACCCTGAAGAAGCCGCCGATTTCGTTCGCAAAACCGGCGTGGATGCATTGGCTATTGCGATTGGAACTTCGCATGGCGCTTACAAATTTACCCGCAAACCTACAGGTGACATTCTGGCGATTCAACGTATTAAGGAAATCCACGCGCGCATTCCTAATACCCATCTGGTAATGCACGGCTCCAGCTCAGTACCGCAAGACTGGCTGGATATCATTCGTCAATATGGTGGTGACATCAAAGAAACCTATGGTGTTCCGGTAGAAGAAATCCAAGAAGGTATCAAGTATGGCGTGCGTAAGATCAATATCGATACCGATATTCGCCTGGCTATGACGGGCGCAATTCGCCGTAGTTTGGAAAAAGACAAAAGCAATTTTGATCCGCGCAAATTCCTGAAAGAAGCGACTGCAGCTGCCAAGGATATTTGTAAAGCACGCTTCGAAGCTTTTGGTTGTGCAGGACAAGCAGGAAAAATCAAACCAATTTCACTCGAAGATATGGCTAATCGCTATACTAAAGGTGAATTGAACGCTATTATTAAGTAATCAACCGCATTATTTAATAACTCTATGATCAATCATGCAATTTTGTGATTGATCATAGATTCTGATGAGAGAGATAGAGTGCAATATCGCTTCGGTACAAGTTAAATTTTAACTCCGGCAAAGTCGGAAGGATATTGATTAGACCTTCGAAGAAATCGCTTGTTAGTCACTAAAACATCACCGACATCCCCAGCTTCAACCAATCATCACATTTCATTTCCTTTTTGAGAGTGTTTCACCATTTATTCTCTGAGTGATAGAAGCATTGTCTAAATTAACAGATAACGCTATCCTGATAACGATATTATAATTTTCGTAAGAGACATCATGACACAAGACGAACAGAAACGTGCAGCAGCGGTTGCTGCAATTCAATATATTCCAGTTGATTGTATTGTTGGAGTAGGTACAGGTTCCACCGCTAACTATTTTATTGATGAGCTGGCTAAAATCAAGCATAAAATTGAAGGGGCTGTTGCGAGCTCCGATGCAACAGCACAAAGACTTAAGGAACATGGTATCGAAGTACATGATCTCAATAACGTTATTGATATCCCTGTTTATGTTGACGGTGCAGATGAGATCACTGAGAATTTGCATATGATCAAGGGTGGCGGTGGCGCATTGACACGGGAGAAGATCGTTGCCGCAGTAGCACAGAAATTTATTTGCATTACCGATCAGAGCAAGCTGGTAAAAATTCTTGGCAACTTCCCTTTGCCTGTCGAGGTTATCCCGATGGCACGTAGTTATGTTGCGCGTGAAATTGTTCATTTGGGTGGGCATCCGGCTTTGCGTCACGACTTCATCACAGACAATGGCAATATCATTCTGGACGTACATGGATTGCAAATTATCAATCCTGTTGAACTGGAAGCCACGCTTAATCAAATTGCCGGTGTTGTAACCAATGGTCTTTTTGCACGACGTGGGGCAGATACGCTATTATTGGGAACAGATAACGGCATACGTATAATTTCTATTTGACTTCAATATTCAGTAACCAAGAACTCTATTCTTCGCTATCAACCAAAGGTGTGATATGGCAACAAATAAAGAGCATATTTCTAAGCAATTTGATGCTGATCTTGAGGAAGTTCGTACACGCGTTTTGCAGATGGGTGGTTTCGTTGAAGAGCAAATCGAATATGCAATTGAGGCATTGACGAGTGGTAACGAAGAGCTTATCGATCAGGTCATTACACGTGATCATCGTGTCAACGCTATGGAAGTATCGATCGATGAAATCTGCAATCAGATCATTGCGCGTCGCCAACCAACCGCAAGTGATTTACGTATGATCATGATGGTAATTAAAACGATTACTGATCTAGAACGCATCGGTGACGAGGCGGCGAAAATTGCTCGGATGGCGAAGTTGATATACTCATCTGATCGTATGCACATTCCGCGCTTCAATGAAATCAAACATGTCGCCAGTATTGCAATGGACATGTTGCATAAAGCGCTTGATTCCTTTGCTCGATTGGATTTAAATGCAGCCGCACAAATTGTCAGACAAGATGAGTTTGTAGATGAGGAGTTTCGTTCTATCTTGCGTCAATTAATTACGTTCATGATGGAAGATCCAAGAAAAATCTCTACGTGCCTGGAAATAGTATTTATCGCCAAAGCAATAGAACGTATTGGAGATCATGCAAAAAACATGTCGGAGTATGTTGTTTACATGGTAAAAGGCAAAGATGTGCGCCATGTAACGGCTGACCAGATTGAACAGGAAATCAGAGAATAATATGAATGTTTTTACTGTGTCAGATAGCGGGACTGTATTTTCCGATCTCGATATACGAAATATTTCTTCATTAATACCCGAATCTCCAGTTGTTTACACTGCTCGATATCTGCTTCTTTCCCTAATTTTACTGCTGATTCTCTAAATACTTTTGCTCTTTTTTAATTCATTTTCCTAACCAATAGCTTAAAGAATGTGTCTGGTTTATCAGTTTTTATTAGAATTTGCATAGAACCCTTACACTGACATACGCACCCATTTGTCTTCCCAGTCACTGAATTGCTCTGCCGGCATCGGCATGCCAATCAAATAGCCTTGCGCTACATCGCACTCCAATGTTGCCAGGAGATTCCACACAACCTGATTATCCACCCCTTCCGCCACCACTTCTAAACCGAGGTTATGCCCAAGTTCAATGGTCGAGCGCACAATCACAGCTGAGTCATTATCCGCCTCCATTGGCATGACAAATGACTGATCAATCTTGATTGAGTCTACCGGTAGCTTTTGCAAGTAACTCAAGCTCGAATATCCCGTGCCAAAGTCATCAATGAATAGCCGGGTTCCGAGTTTCTTTAATTTGGTTAAAGTCTCCAATGCAATAGATGGTTCTTCCATCAGGGTACTCTCAGTTAATTCAAACTGAATCAGTTCCGGATTAACATTCCAAGTGGAAAATAGACCTTGAATACGATCGACGAGCATAGGATCGTACAAATCATGCGCGGACAAATTCACTGACAAGGCCTGTTCTATCCCTGCTTCATGCCAGGCATAACTTTGACTGAAAACCGCATCAAGCATCCAGTGCGTTAAAGGTGTAATTAAACCGGCATTCTCAGCAAGCTTTATAAATTCGATAGTTGGTAGCATGCCATGCACATGATGCTGCCAACGCACCAAGGCTTCCGCTCCACACACGCGCCGCGACGCAATATCGACCTTAGGCTGACAATACAGCAATAGCTCATTTTGTTCGATTGCTTGACGAAAATCTCCCATCAATGAAATGCGCCGGGTACATTCTTGTTCCTGTCCCCCCGTGTATAGGGCATAGCCGCCTCGGGCAGGACACACATCATTAGTGGCGGCATTGGCACGCCGCAACAAGGTATCAGCTTCAGTGGCGTGACCTGGATAAAGAGCAATGCCTATGCTGACGCGTGGATCGACCATCAGGCCCGCCACTTTCACGGAGTCATGTAAGGCATTGGCCAACCGTTGCGCAACTTGAATCGCACAATCAGCTCCTCCGCTGGGCAAAAGCAAAGCAAACTCACCTTCCCCCACCCGCGCCAAGAATTCGCTTTCTTTCAGGGTACGCATCAAACGCTGAGCCAGTTGTTGCAGCAATTGATCACCGGAGCGATAACCTAAGATTTGATTGATTCCACGCAGGCGAACAATATTCAGATGCAAGACAGCGAAGGCGTGGTGATGATATTTTGCCGTTTGAATGGCATCTTGCAAGCGCTCAAGCATAAGGGTGCGATTGGGCAATTCCGTCAGAGGATCATAATAAGCCAGTCGCGCAATGGTAGCTTCGGCTGCCTGATGCTTGGCGCGCATGCGCAGATTGGTAACGCCATAAGCCAAGTCATCAGCCAATTCGCTAAGCAACTTGACCTCTTCTTCATCAAAAGCATCCGGTTCGATCGCTCCCATGACCAAGGCTCCGAGAACTTGCTCATTCACGCGTAGAGGAAAAGCGGTAACTGCTGCGTAGCCGAACTTGATTGCATTCTCGCGAAGCGGGGCGTAAGCAGGAGTGGCATAGACAGGATCTGTGAGAATGCTTCTGCCCACACTGGGCTCGCCTGTACGGATCGCAGTAGCTGTCGCGGAGCGCCCCATTTCTGTATCGGCCCAAGTGTAATGAAGCGCTTTCAAAAATTCTTTATCGATTCCGATACTTGCCATCCAGTGAAAACTCTTATCTTTATCGTGCTCAGCATATGCGACACCAGCCATACGATAACCACCTTTTTCCACGATGACCTGGCACATATCGTGCAGCAATTCTTGCTCGTCCGAGGCATGTAATAAAGTATGATTGCCAGCGCTCAAGGTTCTGAGAGCGCAAGTGATACGTTCAATTATCTTTAGTAATTGTTCATTCTTTGTCACTGATTTAGAACTGTCTTCATTGGTCGCTTTAGTAGAATATGCCATAGCCTCTCTGTTCAAGATTGAAGTGACTTCATTATAGTCGGTAGATTGGATTCTGGCTAAAGTCCACCTGATATAGAAATAGCCTGGATCCACGCTAGTTTTATAGAAATTTACTGCATCAGTCGATTTAGAACCCTAGTATCAGGAGAGTAATTCTGCTACTTTTCCTGTACCAGTAGGATCAAGCACATCGTTATCGATCTCAGGTTCAAGCCTTAAATTTAAAGGTTACCTGTTAGTGAATAATCAGACAATTAGCGATTTCCAGTTACCGGATGTGCCCGATCATTACATATATTAGCTATTCGATTGACTAAGCAGATCAGCAACAACTACTATGATCAAATAGGCTCTCTGTTGTTTACAATTGCCGTATAGAACCTAGTCTTGGCATTGCAATCGGTTATTAATTATAGGTCGGTGTCAATACCATGAGAAACAAAAACGTTTTGGTTTGCAGAACTCTTAAGTAGAAATTCACTCCATCAATAATGAGTGTAGAATCAATAGTATTCTGGAAAATCCTTCTCGAATAATACAAACCTGTCGCCATGTATATAAAATATAAGCAAAATGGCAATTTATTTATCAATTTTCATGCCATGCAATTTATTCTTTTATTGTTATTTTTTGTTTTCGCCAATGTAATTTGGGCGAATACAGAAGCACTTGATCAAGAGGCACAAATCCGTGAGCTCGAAAAAACATTAACGCTCATACAGCAGGAATCTCAATCAACTTACCAGCAATTTCTGATGATTCAGGAGTTGCGTCGCAACGAAATGGCAGAAGTACCTCAAGCTGTAAGATTGCCCAATTCACCTTCGCAGAGTATTCCGATACCAAACTATGAAGACTTAATTCAACTTAAGCAGGAAAAACAAGAACGAATTGACAAATATACAACGGATTTAGATCATCTTTATGCACGCTATCGGGAACTGGAAGATGAAAAACAAGCAATTTTCGAGCAAATCCGATCACTCGCAAAAAAACCGGAAGAATAATTCTTTGAAATACTTATTTACTGGTTATTTAGTTTCAAAATTTTTATACCAGATATCATAAATTTCATCCGACCATAAAGACTTTATCCATACGATCACATCATCGACTTGCTGCTCTGTCAGTATGCCCTCCCAGGCAGGCATCGAGCCTATTTCTGGGGGAGTGCCTTTGAGAATTGTTTTTTTCAGAACATCAGTGGAATGGTGCCAAGCATGTGCCGAACTGTCTAACGGAGGGGGTGGATATTTACCCTCAGAATTCGGCTTGCGCCAATGTGGCGTCGCTTCCCCATTGGGACCATGGCAACCTACGCAATGGGTTGCATAAACAGCTTCACCACGCACGATTTGCGCATCATCTAAATTTCTTATTATCAATCCTGTCTTGGGATCAATCTGATGCTGCCCCAGCGCAAGGTCTGTAGAATAAAAATTCCCGCATCCAATTAATACCATTGCCGCAGCATAAATCAGAAAATGTGGCATTCTCATGAAATTAAAATGCTTATTTTAAGCGCATGACTGAACTGCTTCTATTCTCTGCTTCCAAATTTTGCGGTAATGGCTCGGTTTTTTTGGCATATGGATCATAACGGTTATAGATAGTAGCATTCGTACGAGTTTGATCACGCTCTTTGAGCAATAAAACATTATAGGGATCGCTACGGGATCCTTCCATACCAGGAGATCCATGAGGCATATCTGGAACAGCCAATCCTATCGCTTTCGGTTTTTCTTTGAGCAGCCTGATGACATCGGGCGCTGGCACATGTCCTTCGATCGCATAGCCATTCACCAGTGCCGTATGACATGAACCAACCGTTTCTGAAATTCCCGATTTCTTTCTGATCTCTTTATTGCCTACATCGTGTGTTTTTACCGTAAAACCATGGTCGCGCATATGGTCAACCCATTTAGCGCAACACCCGCAAGTCGGGCTTTTATAAACTTCTACGGTTGCCGTAGCTATGGCTTGTGTAGCAACACCCAACAAACTGAATGCGACAATCGATTCAGCTAGCAGGGTTCTTATTCGTATATTCATTTTTTCTCCACAATAATTTTTCCGCGCATTTTTTTAAAATGACCAGGCAAAGGGCAGGCAAAATCAATGATCCCCGCGCTCGGAAATTGCCAGATCAATTCTTTTTGCTCACCAGGCTCCAGTTGCAGCAAATGGACTTCAATGTGCTCCTTTTCAGGATACATACTTCGCATCTTAGCAATTTTTTTAAGTTCTGCCATCGAACCTATCAACATTTCATGCTTGTGATTACCGCCATTTTTGATCACAAACTGGATCGTTTCACCTTCATTTACCGCAACTTCTGCGGGCAAAAACATATTATCTACCTGCGTCAGTTTAATAATACGGGACACTTTATCTAAATCGCCTGGTCTACCAATATCGAATTTCAAATTAGAATGATTTGCAGTCGAGTAACTATCAGTTGAAAACAAGACCAAGATCACCAATGGTATAATTCTACTCATAGAATTCTCCTGAAAATAATTCCCGAACCCGTTTATCCGTCTTGTTTAGAATTCGGCTATGCTAAATTGTTCCAATTCATTTGTCTAATATTCTGCTATAACCTCTATACTACTTGCTCTACTATCAATAGACTTTTAGTTCTCAGAATCTTCGTAAATTATGATTAAAAAACAACAATATAATGCTAACAAACTACAAAAACGCTTGAGGCGGCAAGTAGGAACAGCCATTGCTGATTTCAACATGATCGAAGCGGGCGACAGAATCATGGTGTGTTTGTCTGGAGGTAAAGACAGCTATGCATTGCTGGATATCCTCCGCAATCTTCAAATTCATTCCCCAGTGAATTTTGAACTGATCGCAGTGAATCTGGATCAAAAGCAGCCTGGTTTTCCTGAGCAAGTATTGCCCAGTTATTTGACACAAATCGGCATGCCTTTCCAGATTGTGGAACAGGATACCTACAGCGTTGTTAAGCGCGTTATTGCCGAAGGAAAAACCACCTGTAGTTTGTGCTCGAGGTTACGCCGTGGCGTGCTATACCGTGTGGCTGGTGAGCTTGGAGCCACTAAAATTGCATTGGGACATCATCGCGATGATATTCTAGAAACCTTATTTCTGAATATGTTTTACGGCGGTAAGCTCAAAGCGATGCCGCCCAAACTGGTTAGTGATAATGGCAAGCACATTGTTATCCGACCGCTGGCTTATTGCAAGGAAAAGGATCTGGCAGCATATGCAGAAATTTCAGATTTCCCGATTATTCCCTGCAATTTGTGTGGATCACAAAAAAACCTGCAACGCCAAACAATCAAAGAGATGATGCAGCGATGGGATAAAAAATTTCCAGGTCGACTGGAAACCATGTTCCGCTCGATACAGAATATACAACTGTCGCATCTAGCCGACACATCACACTACAATTTCGTTAGTCTGCAAGCGCAGGATCAACCCTTCGAAAACGGCGACACGGCATTTGACGAAGAAGCATTTGAACCTAATATCGAAGAAATGCTTGCTCTTGGACCAGAAGAAGCAACCGACCGCCCCATGGTTCCGCAAAGCTAATCGACTTTTATACGTCTAATCGGCACCCATTTGAAAGTCATTGCGACCAGACCGGCAAACAAGCTGTAGATAATCGCCAGGATTGTCTCTGGCACGTTGTAGAATATTATGAAATGAAGCCAATGCTGAATAAAACTCTTGTCCGTTTCAATCTGGCGCAAGCTATTTTCCCATAGGGTTAATGGGCAGGCGATACCCAGTAGTGATTCACCCACAACGAATAAAATAGCGGCAAGATGCAGATAGCGAAACCAAGGGTTTCTGACAAACGTCAGCTTCAACCACGCGCCTATCCAGATAATCGGCAAGCTCCCCACCACAAAAAGGACATAAAGAAAATGAATAATCAGAACTATGTCAGCTAAAAGCATTTCAACTCAACAAAGCAAGCTTCGATTTTTATTAAGGAATTGCTGAATGACTGTTATTCTAAATTCAGCAGGAAGTTAATTGTAATGATTACCAACAAACCCCCTGCGGCTTGGACGATATATGTAGTTATTCAGAGATTCCTTAATGAATTACTTGCAAATATCTTTCGGGCAACATTTATAATCTGACAATGAATGGCAAAATATCAATGACAATTGCATTTGTCCACGCGGACAAACTAATCAGTAATCATCGTAAATTGACCCGATCAGCATATCATTCTTGATTGATTTTATGCCATCGATAGCACGGGCGATTGCAATTGCTTTGTCCATATCGTCACGGGAGCTTACATAACCACTGAGTTCTACAACGCCTTTAATTGTTCTGACATTGATATCAAAGCGTCTCAACGATGGTTCATCGATGATTGCTTCATAAACTTTTGTGGTAATACGCACATCGTTGAATTTTTCTTCCATCAGCAATTGTTCAGGAGTCGATGCACAGCCTGAAAAAATGAATATTTGGGTAATTAAGAAAAAAACAATGAAATGACTACTTCTATCTCGTCGCATCATAATGAGGCCTCCTAAATGAATATCGGAAAAATATCCTCCTCACACTTAGATTTGAAACCCTTGCCTTCCCACCTTCAGAATTACATTCAATCAAAAAAACTCAGCAGGTTATTATTGAACCCTCTGGTAAGTATTAGCAACAATCAAAATGCGAGGTAATGTATGGACAGAGTAGCTCGCATGAACGTCAATGAACAAAGCATTCCATTCCTGTTGATAATATTACATCATTATCTTTGATGGAGATTGTTTTTTTGGCGGGATAACTTGATTCGATTATGTATTGATCGTATTTATTTTTTGACTGAAATTATTTTATCCCAATAATACTTTTAGCTGGTTTGTAAGGATTGTTCGATTTTCGGTGCTTCATTCAACAATGGAATTACCATTTTTTCCAGCTTTTTCAGATCAACACGCCCCAAATAGTTTTCGACCAGCTCCCCCGAGCGATTGATTACCACGGTATAGGGTAGCGCAGAATGGCGATTTCCTGCAGCCTCTAACAATGACCAAGTATTAAAACTGCCTACCAATACCGGATAATTGATACCAAATTCCTGACTGAACATCTTAACTTTATCGGCTTGGTCAATAGCGATACCGATAAAAATCAACCCTTGCTCTCCATATTTTTTTTGTGCTTCAATGAATTCTGGAATTTCCTCACGACACGGTGTACACCAGGTAGCCCAAAAATTCACTACCATGACTTTTCCCAACCACTGCGAAACCTCCTGATTTTCTCCTTGCAAGTCTGGCAAGCTTGCAGAAAGAATAGCTTGAGCGCCTTGTTGGCTTTCTTCACTGGATAATTCAGTTTGATACGCCTCCGACAGCAAGGTGCGCAAGAGTGATCCCGCTCCCAAAGCAAATATTGCGACGCAAGAATACAAAATTATCTGCTTTACCTTCGACATTGTTTCATCCTTAGAAAATGTTTTAATAGAACGTTGCGACGGATTGATTGCAGTAGCGTGGCTTTAAATCAAAACAGCATTCAACACCGTCAAGAAGTCATTGTTGTTGAGAAATCCAATGATCTTAATATCAGGAATGTCAGAACCTTGACGATCAATAAATAAAATGCCCGGTGGCCCAAACAATTTAAATCGTTTAAGCAACGCAGTATCATCCGGAGTGCCCTCCGTGACATCCACCTCCAGCAAAACCACTTCTTTCAGTCGAGCTTGAACTTTGGCATCAGAGAACGTAAATCGATCCATTTCTTTACACGAAACACACCAATCGGCATGAAACCTGACCATGATGTATTTATCTCTGGATAACTGGATCTGTTCATCCAGTTCAGCAATGGTTTTTACCCGCTGAAACGGCAAGGTTGCATAACCCGCGGGTACAGTTTCTCCAAAGCCAGGGTTTGTCGCATCCGCTAGGTTGAGTTTTGAGAGTGGCTGCAAAACATCCCGGCTACCGGACAAAACACCGATCAACAATGCAACACCCACCAGCAAAGCGATAACCCCCACGCCTTTGAGAAATTTCTGTAAACCCGGAGCTCTTTGCGGCAACGGGTCTATCGCTTGCAGATAAATTGCGGAGATGATCAGCAGCACAGCCCATAGCAACATGTACACAACCTCGTTAATCACCGGAGAGATAATCCAGATTGCAACCGCAAGTAGCAGCACACCAAAGAATCGCTTGATCGACTCCATCCATGCACCAGCTTTCGGCAGTAAAGCACCGGCCGAAGTCCCCAACAGCAACAGCGGCACGCCCATGCCCAGAGCCATGACAAATAATGCCGAACCGCCCAGAACCACGTCCCGGGTCTGGCTAATATATAGCAAAGCACCTGCCAACGGCGCAGCAACACAGGGACCAACAATCAAAGCAGACAATGCCCCCATACCGAATACACTGGTTAAATGTCCTCCTTTCAGCTGGCCGGCTTCCTCGGATAACTTGGTTTGTAACGTCCCGGGCAGTTGCAGCTCATAAAAACCAAACATGGAAAAGGACAGTAATACAAATATCACTGCAAATGTGCCAAGTACCCAAGCATTTTGCAAAGCCGCGGACAACATCGCGCCTGATAATCCGGCCGCCACACCGGCAATCGCATACGTAATCGCCATACCCAGTACATAAGCCAGCGCCAGGATAAACCCATGACGCTTTGTTACATTCTTACCGTGATTGGCAATAATCCCTGATAAAATCGGAAACATCGGAAATACGCAAGGTGTGAATGAGAGAAACAAACCAACCACGAAGAATCCTGAGAGAATCAGCCAATAATCGCCCGTTTCAAACATACGCTCAATTTTGTACGATTCGGTTTCAATCGCAGGTGATCCGGATGGCATCTGAAACAATTCAGCAGTGGTGTCGATTCCCGCTGCCGTAGCTTGGCTACTCACTGCTCCGGCAATCGCTCCAATCGCTACTTTTACCGCCGGCAATGTCAAATCGATCACTTTGTGTATCGGTGCGTAGCATACTCCAACCGGTTCATTACAACCCTGATAAGTCGCCTCCAGTGTCAATGGTTGCTCGCTTGCAGGATTCGTACGCGTTAATGAAATAACCGCCTGAATGGGGCTGTAATATACTTCCGTATTGCCAAAAGTCATATCCTCTTTCATTTTTCCCGATGGCAGCATAACTTTTTCAATCACCATACCTTCTTGCTTCGGCTCAAAAACAATTTTATCGCGATACAGGTAATAATCCTTTGCCGGCGTCAAATTCGCAATGAGTGTATTTCCATCCCGGACTTCCACTGAAATCTTGAACGCCTCATCCGGTGGCAAAAGCTCTTGTGGATTGCTTTGACCCAGATTAATACCCAATCCTTGCAATTTTTGGAATAAACTAAAGGATCCACCTTCCTGAGCAAAAGCTTGTGGACAGGACAAACATACTATCAGTAACAAAAATTGGATTAATCGCATTGGTATTCAGTATTATTTAATTAAGGTTGTTTCGTCGGCAATCCACTGCAAATAAGCAGGTAATCCGCTCAATATAGGAACCATAATCACTTCAGGAAGTTCATAAGGATGCATCATCTTGATCAACTGTTCAACCCGTTCATAATGTTGCCGTTGGGTTTTGATCAACACCGGAGTCTCTTCTGCCGAATCCATAGCACCTTGCCAGCGGTAAATTGATGTACACGGACTCAAGGCATTAACGCAAGCAGCCAAATGCTGATCAATCAAAGTTTCTGCCAGCGCAAGCGCACTTTTCTTATCGGGAAAATTAGTAATAATGAGCACTGGTTCCATGTGTATTATTGATTGATGCTAAAAGACTGATTTTACCCTGCTTAGCGTCAATTGACAGATGGGATTTTGAACTTTGGCGCTCTGGGCATACCCTGTCAATAGGCATATACTTAAAAAAAACAATTTATCGAAAGGAATTGAAAAAATGAAAGGATTATTTAATTTAGTGATAGCGCTTTCAATAATTGCTCCTGTTACCATATTTTTTGGCTACATTATCATGGACGAAGGTGATCAATTCACTGCCGAGCACTATATGGTGACTGGACTTAGTGCAATTCCATTTGTTTTCGCGTTACTGATTAAATTTTTAATGATGGGCGCTGAAAAAAATAACGGGTAATGATTTCAAGATGTTATCAAGGTACCTTGTGACTGCTCACACGCACATTGGTAAGCTAATCCGGATACAGCCAAATCTCCAAGCGCCAACCCTCTAAATACAAAAGCAGTTCGCTCATCTACACTTTGACGTCCCGCTGTTTTGCCTGTTACTAAGTCTGTCAAATCCCCATGAACCAAAGCTGGATCAACCAACGGTTCTGGCATACCGGCTTCCTGTTCCAAATCATCGATAATAATCCGTTCCAATCCCGACATACTCTCACTTAACCACGGCGCAGCCAGATCGGTCATGGTGACGAATGCGCCAGGTTTTAGCCAGCGTGTGTCCAGAAATGGCACCAGTTGAGGCGACAAAGTCACGGACGTAACGATCAAATCCGCATCTTGAATAGCTTCTTGTGCTGTTTGTGCTGTAATTACTGACAAATCCATTTTTTCTGCGTTACGGCAAAATGCATTGCGGCTTGCTGCACCTCGTCCAAACACATTAATTCTCTTCAGTTGAAAAATCTCGGTCAATGCCCGCAAATGGCTCAGGGCTTGCACCCCGCACCCGATAAATGCAGCGATAGAAGCATCTGGTCGTGCAAGTCGCTTGGCAGCAACCGCGCTTAATCCGGCAGTACGTACCGCAGTGACCCAATTGCCATCGATGATCGCCAATGGCAGCCCGCTTCGGCTATCGAGCAAGGTCACCAGCGCGTTAATGCTTGCCAATTCGTATTTGGGGTTTTCTGGATTGAGTATTAGCCCTTTGACCGCAAGAAATGGGGGGTCGTCAGCTGCAGCCAGCGTCGCCATCATGTATCTTCCATCCGACGGAGTGATTACTGCTTTGGGCGCATTCCAGGCCTGCTGCTGGGTTTTCGCAAACAGTAAATGCTCAATGCTGGCAATGACATCGTGCGTAGTCAGTTGCAAGTTCTGCAAGGAACTTTGTGATAAATAACGAATCACTGACAATATTCGAACTCCCGTTTTTTGAAAAACTTAGCTAAAGGTTACATTAGCCATATTAACAATCGGCTGCTATAATGTCGCCCCCACCGCAAGGACTAATCGCTTATTTTTGAGGAATTATTTATGTCTCGCCCGATCCGCAATATCGCCATCATCGCTCACGTTGACCATGGTAAAACCACTATGGTCGATAAACTCCTGCACCAAGCGGGCACCTTTGCCGCACATCAGCAAATTTCCGAGCGCGTGATGGACTCCAATGATATTGAGCGCGAGCGCGGTATTACTATTTTAGCCAAGAATTGCGCTATCGACTACGAAGGAATTCATATCAATATCGTCGATACCCCCGGACATGCGGATTTTGGCGGTGAAGTGGAGCGTGTGCTGTCGATGGTCGATGGCGTATTGCTGTTGGTCGATGCCGTGGAAGGTCCAATGCCGCAAACGCGTTTTGTCACCAAAAAAGCGCTCGCGTTAGGACTGCGTCCGATTGTCGTGATCAACAAAATTGACAGGCCCGGTGCTCGTGCCGAATGGGTCGTTGATCAAACGTTTGATTTGTTCGATAAACTGGGCGCCAATGATGAACAACTTGATTTTCCCGTCGTCTATGCTTCCGCACTGAATGGTTTTGCCACATTGGAGCTGGAAAAATCGAGCACGGATATGCGTCCGTTATTTGATACCATCGTCAAACATGTTCCTGCCCCTGAAGGTAATCCAGACGAGCCATTACAATTGCAAATCAGTGCATTGGACTACTCCAGCTTTGTCGGACGTATCGGTATCGGACGTATTCGTCGCGGCAAACTGAAACCAGGTCAGGAAGTCATGATATTACTGGGCGATAAACCGCCTAAAAAAGCAAAAGTCAATCAGGTGCTTGGTTTTCAGGGTCTGGAACGTATTCAAATGAAAGAAGCCTTGGCCGGTGATATCGTGCTGATCAACGGCGTGGAAGAGCTCAGCATTGGCACCACGCTGGCTGATGTCGATAAGCCCGAAGCATTACCCATTCATGCGGTGGATGAACCGACACTGACCATGACTTTTCAGGTCAATACTTCGCCATTTGCCGGTCAGGAAGGCAAATTTGTTACCAGCCGCCAGTTACGCGAACGCCTGGAAAAAGAATTGTTAACCAATGTCGCGATGCGGCTGGAAGAAACTAACGAAACCGATTCATTTCTGATTTCAGGACGCGGCGAATTGCACCTCACCATTCTGCTGGAAAATATGCGCCGTGAAGGCTACGAACTCGCCGTCTCGCGTCCGCATGTGGTAATTCGTGAGATTGACGGCGTTAAATGCGAACCGTTCGAAATGCTGACGGTCGACGTGGATGAAGCCAATCAGGGCGCGGTGATGGAAGCCTTGGGCGCACGCCGCGGTGATTTGCTGGATATGGTATCGGACGCCAAAGGACGTGTGCGCCTGGACTATCGTATCCCTGCGCGTGGCTTGATCGGTTTCCAATCCGAATTCATGACCATGACACGCGGCACCGGTTTAATGAGCCACGTATTTGATGAATTTGCACCGATGCGCCAGGAAATCCCGCCGCGCAGAAACGGCGTGTTGATTTCCGCCGAAAAAGGCGAAGCCGTTGCTTATGCATTATGGAAATTACAGGAACGCGGCCGCATGTTTGTCAGCCCCGGCGACCGCCTGTACGAAGGCATGGTGATTGGCATACACACCCGTGATAATGATCTGGTAGTCAACCCGATCAAAGGCAAGCAATTAACTAATATCCGCGCATCCGGAACCGACGAAGCAGTCACTTTAGTCCCACCAATTCAGCTCACCTTGGAATCCGCGATTGAATTTATCGCGGACGATGAGCTGGTGGAAATTACGCCTAAAACGATCCGTATTCGTAAGCGTTTCTTGCTGGAACACGAGCGTAAACGTGCATCACGGGTAGCGGCTTAATAACTGATTTTCAATATAATTGCGCCGGTATCGAACGAATCATACCGGCGCACTAAAACTTACGGCTGCAACGGCTTGTCAGTTTTGGCTTTGCTGTTGATCAGCAAATTGGGCGGCGGACCGATTGGCTCAAAGTCTTTCAGCAACGGCACATCATCCTTGTTCACCCAGCGCAGATCCATGTCATAAGTGCTATGCGGCCCCCAACTGCCGGTGAATTTCTTGCCATCCGGGGTAAACGTCCAGCACATATCCTCCCCGCCGGTATTGACCGCATCGCCGAGATTCAGCGGCTCCTGCCATTCGCCCTCGGTATTTTGATGCGAAATCCACTCATCATGCCCGCCGCGCGAACCCAAATCAGTCCGCGTGCTGGTGATGATCAAGCTCTTGCCGTCCTTGGACAACCCGGTCCAGTGCATATGGTCGCGCTGCGGTGAATTGATCTTCAGCCCCAGGCTCTCCGGCTTCTGCCACACGCCATCCTTCTTCTCGACCTTCCAGATATCGCTGTCCTGCGTCACGCCCGGCTGGTGATAACTGAAGTAAATCAGGCTGTCGGAAGCAATGATCGGACAATGCTCTTCACCGGTCGAGGTATTGATGTTCGGCCCCACCTTGGGGTAGATGCCCGGCCCCAGATGAATCGGCTCCTGCCATTCACCGTCGGCCTGATGCGACATCCAGATATCGAAACTGTAAGTATCGCCGGGCGACTGGATACTGCCTTCACGGGTCGACACAAAAATCGCCGTCTTGCCGTCAGCGCTGTAAGTAATCTCCATCTCCGATCCGGTCGAATTGATTTTCCCGCCGAGACTGTTCGATACCCGTGGATGTTCCGTAGCCACTCCACTGCTGGAACCGTGCATACCGGGCATAGCATAGGAAACGCCCTGCGCCAGAATGAACGTCAGCGATATGGAACAGAGTTTTGGAATAAAAAGGTTCTTTTTCATTGATTGATCTCCGATTTAGGATAGCTTTGGCTTTTTATAAAGAATAGGCTGGTGTTGTCTGGTATTGCAATACGATTTATTGCCAGAAGTATGGAAGTTCGCCGTTCGGGGACTCGTGCTAAAGTCATCAGACAGCTCTATCGGTATGGCAAGTTTTTATGGCGCGATAAAAATTATTGCGCCATAAAATCAACTTTATTAGCGCGACTTGTCAAAGTTAGCACCAATTAGAGATAGGAATAGACAAGATATCTTCAGCAAGGCGAACTTCAGCACTTTACTTCAAAGCGCAAGAAGTCATTCAGACGTTTTGATTCGGCAATCTCGTCGTGCGGCACAAGCAGATACTTCCATGTCTTGGTGCCAATGGCTGCTGCGTAATCCGATGCGTGCTTGCACCAACGAGCTGCCGAACTCGCTTTGGCCTGCACCTCTTGAGTATTGACGTCCGTGCGCGCCTTGGTTTCAACCATGTAAATGGTTGTATCCGTCTCAACGACAAAGTCAGGGATGTACTCCGGCTGCTCCGTGCCCAGCTTGTAATAGATTTGGAACTGCCCCTTGGCGGGTTTAAACCACTTCAAGGCATCGCGCTCCAGGATGACGGAAAAGCGGCGCTCGGTATCCGAATCGAACTTTTGCAGCGGATACAGGCAACGCGAAAAACCGCCGAATAGCATCTGCTTGATACGCCCGGTCTCGGTCAGCGTTTCACGGAAATGGTGCGCCGTCTGTCCTGCCGTAGCCGTGTAGTTGCAGGGCTTCAGTTCAGTAAAACCACGACTGACCTGCACTTCATACCCGGTTGCTTCTTCCCAAAAGTGCTCCATCATCTCAGCACGAATTAAGCGAGCAAGCTCACTGCCAAAAGTATCGAGGATTTCGTGCAGTTCATTTTCAGAGTAATTCTGCTCCTGATAATGAGCAACGGCTTGGCCCGCCAAGTCGTATAGCAACTCAGCTTGAGTGAAGTAATCTATGTTGTCATAGTCGATAAGCTTTTTAACAATGTAATCCTCGAAGCGCTTTTCGCGAATTCCTCTTTCGCTGCTTAACGTAAACTGCTCATTGGTACGTAGTTCTTGCCCCACAATTTCGCGTTGTCCTGGTTGAAAATTGGGTAATAGACTCAGTTTGAACGGATGAAAGCCCGTGGTGACTTCGCCAGTAGGCACCACGGCGATACGGGGGATGTCGATGGTCTGCTGAGCGACAATCTCCGTCGTTTTTGCCACTACGGCTGACAGATCAAGTTTCGGCTGCCCATCATCGACGCCAGCCAGCAAGTTGCCTTGCATCGGCCGATTTAATAAAGCCAGGCGCTCGGTGACCTCAGTCAAGATTGCTGATTGAACCTCAGGGGTAAGCAGTGCGCTGCTGGTGGGCACCAGATCGCGTCTGACTTCGTACTTTCCAATCACATCCATCACGACGCGAGCCGCCTGTCGCTCTGCTTCAGTGGTGAAGACGGAGGCAGGTGCCGAGGCCGTTGGAGCCGTCCCGGCGTTCGACGGAGCACCGGCTACCACGGGCGCATCCGTCAGGCCCAGACGTGTCATTGCGCCCGAACCAACTTGTACGCTGACTTTTTTATCGTCAGCGCTTGGCGCATCGAGGATGATTTGCTTCAAACGAATTGGCGAGTCGCCGCGGTTCGCCTCGTCGATAATCTCCTGGAATTTATCGTGCGCCACGATGTTCAGGCGATCCACCGCCGCCACACCTGTTCGCTTGCCATAAGGCAGACGCAAACCGCGGCCGATGGATTGTTCAATCAGCGTGCGGGCATTGGCGGCGCGTAGCGGAACGATGGTATAGAGATTGGTCACATCCCAGCCTTCCTTCAGCATGTTGACGTGAATCACGATCTCGGTCGGTTCGTCCACGCTCTCGACCGCGAGCAAACGGGAAATCATTTCCTCCTCTTCGCTGCCTGAGCGGCTGGAGTCAACCTGAATCACCTTGCTCCGATAGCGTGCGTCAAAGAAAGCCTCCGACTGCAGAAGCACCAAAAGTTGCCCGGCGTGCGTGGTATCCCGTGCGATCACGAGTATGAAGGGTTTGACCGGCGCAACACCGTTTTCCCGGGCATAGGTCAGCAGCTCAACTTTTGTAGTTTCGTGCAAGCGCACGCCGTCTTCCAGCTTGATCTTCTCGATTTCCTCGGGCGTGTGTGCTTTCGCATCAAAATTACGCTGCGTGACAACGGCTGGCTCCTTGACGAAACCGTCCTCCATTGCCCGTGCCAGCGGGTAGTCCACAACTACATTCTTGAACGGGATCGGCTTTGGGTTTGCTTCTACGAAAGGTGTGGCTGTCAGCTCCAGTCCGAACAAAGGCTGTAATTCATTGATGGCCCGCATGCCAGCCTGCGCGCGATAGCGGTGCGATTCATCCATCAGCAGCACCAGATCCGGCAAATTAGCCAGATGGTTGAAGTAGCTATCGCCCAGCACTTCTTTCATGCGCTTGATACGTGGTTCTTTCCCGCCACGCACCTCCGAGGCGATCTTAGCGATGTTGAAAATATTGATGCGAACTTCACCCAATAACTCGCCGCCGAAGATGTTTTGCTGATCGTAGTTGTCCCCAGTAATGACGCGAGGCGCATTGAGGGCAAATTCACCGATGCCTTTAAACACATATTTCGGTGTATTTGGCGTGAAATCCGTAATCAGCTTGTTGTAGATCGTGAGATTGGGCGCGAGCACAAAGAAGTTGTTGATACCGTGCGCCAGATGCAGGTAGGCGATAAAAGCTCCCATCAACCGCGTTTTGCCCACACCGGTCGCCAGCGCAAAGCATAGCGAGGGAAATTCGCGCTCGAAGTCTGCCAGCGCCGGGAACTCGGCTTTCAGCGTAGCGAGAATCGCTGCCACATCGCGTTCGTCATGGCTCAACAGTTCCGGCGCGGCATCCAATGCCTGTTTCAGTCTTTCCAACGATTCGGCTTGCGGGGAGCGCAGCGACAAGCGTCCTATAATATGGTTCTGGATGCGGACACTCATGCTTCATTCTCCTTGTTGTCCAGCAGCTTCAGCATGGGTGCGTGCGATTTCCGCCGTGACCTTACCGGCATCCTGTAATACCTCACGATCGGTCATTTCAATGAATCGGTTTAATCGAATTTCCCAATCCTGCATGGTCATGGGCATCTTGTTCTGCGCCATCAGCTCGGCCATATCCAGGTAGGCGTTCACCAGCCGGGAAAGCTGAGCCATTTCGCTTTTGCTCAGGTAATTTTTGGCAATAACCACGTCAAACTTCTGAATTTTTCCACGTGGCGCATCCTGCCAAGTGGTCAACCCCATATTGGGCTTTTCCGCATCCGCACGTGCGACGATGACTTCCGCCGCCGTCTGTCCATGAATGGCCCAATGCAGTTTATTCTGTACGGTGGCGAAAAATCGCTTGGTGGCCTGTGCAGTCACATCGTAATCAATCGACGTGGCATAAAGATCGGTGATTTTTTGATAGAACTTGCGCTCCGAAAGGCGAATCTCACGGACGCGCTGAAGCTGCTCCTCAAAGTATTGATCTGTCAGGACAGAGCCGCCATTTTTCAGTCGCTCATCGTCCATCGTGTAGCCCTTGATGGTGAACTCCTCGACGATGGCCGTAGCCCACTTGCGAAACTGCACTGCCCGCTCGGAATTGACCTTGTAGCCCACGGCAATGATGGCCGCCAAGTTATAATGCTTGGTGTCATAGTTTTTTCCGTCGGCGGCAGTTATTCGAAAACTTCGAATAACTGAATCCTCTTGCAACTCACTGTCGGAAAAAACCTTTTTCAAGTGGTAGTTGATCGTATGGGTTTCCACATTGTAGAGGGTTGCCATCATTTTTTGAGTCAGCCAGACATTCGCATCGGCATACACTGCCTCCACACCGTCTTTGCCACTGGCCGCCACAAAGATGAGATATTCCGCTGCAGAAGAACGGACGATGGAAACTTCGCGCTTCTTGGTATCAGGTTTCTTTGCCATAAGCAGTCTCCTTGGTCTGCTGCCCGATTGCAGCATCACAAAATTGTCCAGCAGCTTGCTGGACAAAATAAGCGCCTTTGTTCCAGTTCATGCCTCGCCTTCCCCATCGCCAAACAGATCGGCGGTGCGCCGGTCCGTCTTGGCTTTCCTCCCTTTGCTTACGGCAGGCTCGATCGGTTCAGGCTGCGCCATCGGCAGATTCGCGACATTCAGGCTGTAATCGTCATGCCCCCACTCGCAACGCGCCAGCACCATCTTGGGGATTTTTTTCAAGGTCAGGTTTGGCCAGCGCTCTGCGGCTTGAGCCGCACTCACGCCACGGAATGCCGAACAGCACACCAGCAGGCTTTGTTCACTGCCGATCTCATCGCACAGCGCCTGCAACTGCGCGGCGGAAAGATTTTGCGTGGTCACATAAATGAAATCGCGCTCGCTGGAATGGCCGTGCTGCCACCAATGAACTTCCGACGGTGCGTAGGTGAAACCTTCCAGTTTCGCCAGTGCTTCGGCCAGCATCGCCGCGTTGTATTCCGGGTTGATCACCGGATTGCCCCAACGGTCGTTGACGATCAGGCTGGGTGCCAGTTTGTAGTAGCGGAACCCGCCGCCACCTTGCCAGTTCACCGCTTTGGATATGCCACCTTGATCGTCGCCATCGATGACTTTTTTCAGGCGCGGAATGATGTGCGTGTGGCAGTGTTCACCCAACTCAACCATGATCCAGCGGCGGCCCATTTTGTGCGCCACCGCGCCGGTGGTGCCGGAACCGGCGAAGGAGTCGAGGACGAGATCGCCGGGACTTGTAGTCAGCGTCAAGATCCGCGACAAAAGGCGTTCCGGTTTTGGTGTAGAAAACAGTTCAGGCTGATCGGAAAGTAGCATCGAGTTTTCCGCCTTTGCCTCTTGGTTATGACCAACTTCTTCGGATAACCAAAGAGTAATCGGAACAACGCCTTCCTTGCTTTGCTCCAAAAAGCGTTTCAGACGCGGTTGATTTTTCCCATCTTTTCCCCACCAAATCAAATCATTTTTCTCAAAGCTGGCTATTGTCTCCGGTGAATATGCCCAGCAACGCCCTTTAGGTGGCAAAATTTCTTCCCCATGAGGACTCACAATGGGGAACAATCCAGAACTCTTTCCTGTTTGTGCATACTGTTTTCCCCGCTGCCCAGAAGTCAAACTAACGTGCAACGGGCTTGATGCCCAAGGACCACGTGGATCATTGTCTGTATTGCTGTAATCGCCAACATTCCGATCACTGCGAGGAAGTCGCCCCATCTTAAAAAACGAAATTTCCTTGGAGTAGGCTAAAAGCATATCTGTGGCGGAAGAGAAATAAACAGCGTTGTTGTGGACGCTGGTTGTCTTCTGCCAAGTAACCGTACCCAAAAAATTAGGGCGGCCATAAATTTCATCACACACCACCTTAAGATAATGCCCCTCTGCATCATCAATTGTAATCCACAACGATCCATCCTCGGATAGCAGCCGCCGGATGATCTCCAGCCGGTCGCGCATCAATCCCAGCCAGATCGAATGTTCCAGTCCGTCGTCGTAATGCGTGAACGCACTGCCGGTGTTGTACGGCGGATCGATGAACACGCACTTCACCTTGCCGGAGAACTCCTGCTCCAGCGCCTTCAACGCCAGCAGGTTGTCGCCGAAGATCAGCCGGTTGTCGAAGCTATCGTTATCCGAAATCCGATGCCTGGCGTGATACGACAGCGACGGATCTTCCAGCAGAATGCGCGGCTCCAGCTTGGGCCGCTTGTCCTTCCCGATCCAGGTGAGTTCGAGTTTTTGTTTGCCGCTCATTCTTGTGCCTCTTGTCGCTGCGCCAGCATTTGCAGGGCGCGTTCGCGCTCGCGTTCCAGTTCGTGTTTGAGCTCTGCTTCGCTCGGCAGATAAGGCAGGTATTTGGCGGCAAACAATTGCTGTTGTTCCGCCAGTACGGAATAGCGCACTACGGCTTCACTTTTTTCGCTGCACAACACCAGGCCGATGGTGGGATTGTCGTCCGCGCCTTTGATTTGCTCGTCGTACAGGCGCACATAGGTGTCCATCTGCCCCATGTCCTGATGGGTGAGCCTGCCCAGTTTCAAGTCCACCAGTAAAAAACATTTGAGCTTGTAGTTGTAGAACACGAGGTCGAGATAAAAATCTTCATCGGCAAAACTCACACGCTGCTGGCGGGCGACAAAGGCAAAGCCTTTGCCCAGCTCCAGGAGAAAGTTTTGCAGGTTGTCCATAATGGCCTGCTCCAGATCGCCTTCCAGAAAGCGGCCGGTGTTGAGGTTGAGAAAATCCAGCACATAGGGATCACGCAGGGAATCCTTGCGGGTCACCGCCGGGGATTCCGTGTACTGCGCAGCTTCGGCCTGTACCAGCGCCTTGTCCCTGCTGCTCAACAGGCGTTCGTAATAGAGCACGCCGATTTGCCTGTCCAGCGCCCGGCTGCTCCAGTTCTGGCTGATGGCTTCGCGCAGGTACCACTCGCGGACAGAGGGATTTTCCACGCGCAGCAGAACGCGATAGTGCGTCCAGCTCAATTCGGTACGCACTGCGTTCCGAATTGGAAAGAACTGAAAAAACAGTCTCATATTCCTCAAATTGCGCTCATCGAAGCCGCGCCCGAACTGAGCCGTCAGTCGTTCGGAAAGCGCTGCCAGTTGCCGTGTGCCATAGGCGGCGCGGGTCTGCCCTTGTTGCTCATGCTCGACGATCAGACGGCCAATTTCCCAGTAGCTGGCTACCATGGCCTGATTGACGCTTTGGCGTACCTGACTGCGCGCTTGCTGAACGATCTCGGCAATCTGACTGGCCAGGGATTCCAAGATGTCGTGTTGCGGAGGTGGGGTGCGCTTCATTTCAACGCCCATTCGACGGTGAATAGCGTCTGTCCTTCACGCAGGATGCGCGATTCCGGATTTTGACGTTTATCCTTGCCGATCCTGGTGAGTTCGAGTTTTTGTTTGATACTCATTTTTTATCGTTTTATTGGTCTGGTTGATGCAGTCGATCACCCAGATAGAACAACCCCCAGAAACTAGTAACCAGCATCTGCCAAAAAACAAACAAAAAAACCAGCATGTATGCCACAGAAACCCATAGATGATATTGCACGCTAATAATTTCTTTAACAGGTAGATAGATTGTTTGCCCAAAGATAGCAAGAACAATAAGAATAAGGCTTTCAGCGGTTAAAAAAGCAAACATTGAGCAAAGAAACCGCCTTCGTGTCAGTTCTATCACAACACTTTGACCAAGCACCATAATATCCAATTTTGGAGCTGGTGCAGGCATTGTTTTGTCTATGTCTGTCTTATTGAAAGTAGCAATTGCTGCCAACGCTGCAATATAAAATCCTGGAAGACCTTGAACGAAACCTAATATTTTGGCAACTAGTGCTCCATCTGCATATAGTGGAATGTTTCCAATCGTTTTTAGACAAAACAAAAAAACCGTTGATAAAACGGCTAGAATCACAGGGTAAACCCAATCCACTACCCATTTTTGCTTATGCTTAATGGATAAATAGGAAAGTGGTCTCAGCAAATGCCTAAACATTACTCTCTCGACCGTAGAAGGTCTTTCATTCTCTCAAGGAGAGCATCACAAAACTTATCATAAGAAGATTTCAAATCAAACTCAAAGTCATCCAATTTTTCTTTCTTTACATATCCTTGTGCTGAAACATCATTTGTGTCCATTACTACTGTTCTATCGACACCTGTCGGTGTCTTGAATTTGATTCGGGCACGGCTGTAGTCATCTTTCTTCTTGATGAAAACGTTCTTTATCTTATTGAATTTGCCTTTAACTCCTTCATCCTTTAGAGTCAAAACCAATGTTTTGCATTTCTCTTGGATGTAACCATCCTCATCAATATTTGTGTATTTCTCTTTCTCTGTAATAAGCTCAATAGACTGAATTTTTCCATTATCAAGATCGTACTTTAGATCATCAGAGATATGCCCTTCAAACTCACATTTAAAGTCCACATTGTATTTTTTGGATTTGCCTTTATCATCGACGGCACCGTCCGGGTGAAACTGCTCATAATCTAGCGGCTTAAGTTGCTTAGCATCATGAAGAATCTGATTTAACAACCTTTGGACTGCATAAACTCCAAGTCCCACACAGTTTTCAATCAACACAAGTGCCGCTTGTTGGTCATCTTGAGGGAGTTGAACTACTATATGCACCGAAAAATCCTGTCCTTCCTCTTCTTGTTTTTCTGCTGTACGACGCTGCTTTTTTTGGGGAATAGTGAATACCGGATCCGATATCCCTTTATCTGATTTGTTTACAAGGATGCTGATGATATCACCCTCCCATTTCCAATCAGATATATAGAATTGCTCTCGTCCTTTGGATGCTTCCTTAAGACGTTTTTCCATTGGCACAAGCTCCATCAGCTGAAATGCCTTTTTCACATAAATTGGTTTTGGAGCCTTAAAAGTTCGGGATTCGGCATGAATAGACAGATCATAGTAGTACACTAGCCGCTCAGTTTTCTTCATTTCATCTATCCGGATAAGAAAAGTTCATTATATTTTAAATATATACAGACAAAGATGCACCACATCTGAGAAAGCCGAACCACATAAGTTTGACCCAAAATTCTTCAAATTTCATATCAACTCCCATTCGACGGTAAACAACGTGCGCTCTTCGACCTGCTGTTGAAGTTGTATTTCCAATTGATCGATGAGCGCGTTATGCTGGGCTTCGATTTCGTCCTGCCGGGCGAACAGCTCACGGCGCAGCGAGCTGCGCTTGCTTTCCAGTTCACGTTGGCGCTTCTGCCATGACAGCTTCTCTTCCAGCACTGGTGAGGAGGCCGCGGTGCGGCGCACTTCCTTGATCTCGCGGTCGATTTCCTTGATTTCCTGTTCCAGCCCCAGTTTCAGATCGTCCGCCCAGGCATCGAGCTTCTGGACTTCCTGCTCGAAGTAGCCGAGGTTTCGTTGATTGATGTCGCGCAGCAGCGCGGTCTGACGGGCTTCCATGTCGGCCTGTAGAGTCATTTCACCATCGTTGAACAAGCCGGCATCCTGTACGGTTGCGGGCAGGCGCAGCAGCTTTTCCGGATCGTCTTCTGCCAGTGCAATACCATCTGCTGTACAGGCCGCAACCACCAAGTGCTGTTCCTGGTTGCCCAGCGCTTCGACGGAAATCAACTTCAGTATCAGCCAGCCCGTTTTGCCACGGTATGGTTCCAGCGTGCTTTGCTTCCTGCCATAGGCTTCGTAGTCGAACACCAGCCGCGCGGCGGGTAGATTACGGGTCTTCGCTTGGCTGATTACCCATTCAGCCAGCGGGTGTCCGATCCGGTACAGATGAGCGTCACCGGAACGGCGGGGCAGCTCGTAGCGCCCAGGCTCGATTCCCGCGAGGCCGCTGTTTTCAATTCCAGCTGGTGGATTACCAAGCACGAACCCGTCATCGTCGAACGCGGCGTAGCCATTCAGTTCCGTCCGGGTCAAGTCCATCAGCATGCGCTCGTATTTGCTACGCGCGGCGCGGCTGTCCTCGGCGCGCACGCGCAGTTTATCCTGAACTTCCTCATCGAAGTTTTCCAGCAAGATTTGGCGGGTCTTGACCATTGCCTCGCTGATCTCACCGGAAAGGTCAAGTTGCAACTGTTCAAAACTGGCCTTGATTTCCCCATGTTCCCGGCAGTTCCGATAAATTTCGGCGATACGCCGCTCGAAATCCACCCCGGAACCAATCGCGCCTAATACTTCGTCGCTGGCGCCGAATACGCCCTCGAAAAGCTGGAATTTCTGCGCCAGCAGTTCGTACACCCGCGCATCCGCTTCATTGCTGCGGTCAACGAAATTCACCACCACCACGTCGAACTTTTGCCCGTAGCGATGACAGCGCCCGATGCGCTGTTCAATACGCTGCGGATTCCACGGCAGGTCGTAGTTGATGACCAGCGAGCAGAACTGGAGGTTAATGCCTTCGGCCCCGGCCTCGGTGGCGATCATCACCGTGCCGCGCTCCTTGAAGTACTCGACCAGACCCGCGCGGGTATCAGCGGTCTTGGAACCGGTAATACGGTCGGTGCCTTCGTGCTGCTTCAGCCATTCCTTGTAGATGGTTTGTGCGCGTGCATCGCTGTTGGTGCCGTTGAACAAGACGATCCCTTCACCGTACGAGGTATTTTCCAAAAGGGACAGCAGATATTCCTGCGTCCGCTTCGATTCGGTAAAAATGATCGCCTTTTTGGCCGCGCCGAGGCGCTCCAGTTCAGCGAAAGCACGATCCAGTGCGGTCAGCAGGGCCATGCCTTTGGCGTTGTCACGGATATTGGCCGCCAGTGTCTTGAAATGCCGCAGATCTGCAATTTCATTGGAAATGGCATCGTGTTCGTTACGTGCAGACGATGATGCATCAAGGGCTTGATCGTTCCATTCGTCGGCGGTTTCATCCAATGATTCATAGTCTTCATCCAGCTCCTCGGCCAGATCGGGAAGATTGGCTGCATCATCCAGCACGCCTTGAAGACGATTTGCCATAGTATCCAGCGCACCGGCTATCGCGTACGTGGACGACGCCAGCAGTTTCCACAACACCAGGGAGATCAGTTGCCGCTGCCCATCGGGCAGCGCCTTAAGGTTTGGACGCCGCAGGTAGTCCGCAACAAGCCCGGATAATTCCCGCTCTTCAAAGGATGGCGTGAATTCCTCGACGATGGCTTTACGGGCGGTGTATGAAACATAGGGCTGCACTTCCTTACGCAAAGTACGCTTGCAAACCGGAGCCAGGCGATCACGCAAATTGGCGAAGTTTTGATTTTTACCTGAGGCAGTAAATTGGGCGCGAAAGCTGTCGAGATCGCCAAAAACACGATCATCAATCATGCTGACGAGGCCATAGAGCTCCAGCAAGGAGTTCTGAAGCGGGGTTGCTGTCAGCAGTGCCTTGGAATGGACGTGCGCCAGCGCTTCCTTCAGCGTTTTGGCAATGACATTGCTGGTTTTGTAGACGTTGCGCATGCGGTGGGCTTCGTCGAGTACAACCAGATTCCATTGAATATTCTTGATATCGTTCGCTTTAGCTTTTGCAAACTGATAGGAGCATATCACCGGGCCGAGTTGACTCTCGAACGGGTTTTGACTCGTCTGCTTGCGGATTGCGTTATAGCTTTTCGTCTCGAGGATCAGACTTTGCAAACTGAATTTATCTTGTAATTCCTGATGCCATTGCTTGCGCAAATTGGCGGAACGATGATTAAAATACGGCGGCGGCGCTCGGCCCAGCGCTGCGAAATGACCAGCCCGGCTTCAATGGTCTTACCCAGACCAACCTCATCCGCCAGGATCACGCCACGTGAAAGGGGATTACGGCATGCGAAGAGTGCTGCATCAACTTGGTGGGGATTGAGATCGACTTGCGAATCGACCAGCGTTGAAGCCAGCGATTCGACTGAGCCGCCTGCTGCGCGACGGGTCAGCAGCCAGGCAAAGTATAGACTTTGATACGGTGTTAATAGCGGTTGCTTAATCAACAGCGGCTCTCTTTGCATTTGGGTTCAAGCGTAAGTCAATCGCTGATTTCGTTAACTTTTGATAAGGGTTTTTGCAAAAGCCTTGTGTAATCAGCAACCAGTTAAATTACCTCCGGCATAGCCGGAGGCTTATCGCTGGAGCCCCTCAAAGGGGCTGTTTGCGAGCCGCTAAAACGGCACCTACATACCCAGTTTCAACTGATCATAACGTTCATCTTCCTTTTCCTGATCTCGGATATATGCTCTGACCATCTCTTCATCCAGACCTACCGTTGATACGAAATACCCACGAGCCCAAAAACTTTCTCCCGTTAAATTCCTTCCTCTGCCCAATTGACGCGCAATTGCTATCGCACTTTTACCTTTGATAAAACCTACTACATGCGACACCGAGTTCTTGGATGGAATACTTATACACATGTGAATGTGATCCAGCATCAAATGGCCTTCCACAATCGCGCTTTCCTTCTGATTTGCCAGATCGCGCAACACTTCCCCTATATGCTTCCTGACCTTGCCAAATAGCAGTTTCTTTCGCCGCTTCGGAATAAATACCACATGATATTTACAATCCCAGCGCGTATCGCTCAAACTTCGGTACTCCTTCATCTTTGACTCATAGTCTCGTGGTTGAGACGAGAACGTTACGACGACTGCCGTAACGGTCAAACCTTGGGGAGTCCCCCGAAAAAGTCGGGGGTTTACCTGGTATTAATTATAACCTCATGGCAAAATCACGGAAAATCGCAAGCTAATGTTCAAAATCACAGCCAAATCATCAATTCTTCTATTATGGTAACGTCACTGAAACAAATACACCGGCATGATCCGATACACTGGTCTGACCGGGATCAACAAGGGTGTTAAATACCACCCGACTCTCACGTAAACTCTTTTCCGGATTCATAAAAATGTAATCAATGCGCCTGGCAGATCCCCCTGCATCCAATGTTGAGACCCCGACGGTACAATGCGCATCAGCTTGCCCAGGGTTGGCGCATAAATTATCCAGCGATCTATTCTGCGCATAAGCATCGATAAAGCCCGCACTGACAATTCTGTCGTAGAAAGGACGCTCCACAAAGGGGTCCTTCCGGAAGCGGTCGATATTGAAATCACCGCCAAGAATTGTAAAATTACCACTCGGAAAGGATGCCTCCAATTCACTAATGAACGGCAACATAACATCTAATTGAGCATCCAATTGATCCGCTGTACATGCGGCACAAAGATGGGTATTGTAAATATTCAACTTACTGGAATGAGGAATATTGATGCGTGTCATCATCACATTTCTTGGCAGTTTGATATCATGTCCGCGAAAATTCAATTCCGTCGCATGTGGCAAACGCTTGGTGGTTCTGAAATCAATTTCGCAACGACTCAATATCGCATTAGCCACGCCTATCACGCCTGGCAATCCGATTTCAAAAGCCGTGTACAAATCATAATCACGCTTGCGGCTATGAAGTTCCTTTTGCAAATCTTCCGCGCTATTTTCAGTATGAACCAATGCGCCTCCAACCACCTCTTGGAGTAGAATAACATCCACCGGTGTTTTCTCCGCAAACTCGGCAACAGCTTTCAGACGCTGCTCGCGCGTTTCAATTTCTTTGAACAGAAGATTGACGGATAGAACGTTAAGGTAACCACGACTGGCCACATCATCACATTGAACCCGTGGTTCTTCACCATTATTACCGCTTTTAGCACAACCGGATAATAGAAAAATACTAAAAATAGCGATAAAAAATAGGCTTCTCATAAATTAACCTCTTGATAAAACTTTTGTAAACAGGATTCCTGCTCACTCATTAATCTAGAGTCCGATCTAAATATCAATATTTGTCGCCCGTAGTGCATTCTTCTCGATGAATGCCCGCCGTGGTTCGACCACATCGCCCATTAGCGTGGTGAAGATTTCGTCGGTCAGAATACTGTCTTCGATCTGCGCGCGTAGCAGGCGGCGGTTTTCCGGATCCATCGTAGTTTCCCACAATTGACTTGGATTCATTTCCCCCAGGCCTTTGTAGCGTTGTACGTTCAGACCTTTTTTCGCTTCTTCCAACAACCATTCGAGCGCATGTTTGAATTCGTTAATAGCCTGCTTGCGTTCACCGCGTCGAATGTAAGCACCTTGACCCAGCAAACCTTCAAATACCTGTGCAGTTTTCTGGATCTGCACATAGTCGCCACTCTCTACAAAATCATTATCCAGGTAGCTGGTCAGCACATTACCATGCGACATGCGCATGATTTTCAATCGATAACGCTCGTGCACGTCATCGTATTCCGCAACGATTTCCACATCCTTGATACGTGCGGCCAGACGGGTCGCGCTATCAATCGCCGCTTGTTCGTTGTGCAAGTCGACGTCCGGCTGGCGCAACAACGCGTACATTACGTTACTATCGATCATCTGACTCATGCGCTCGATAACCGCCTCCGCCAAAATGTATTCGTTGGCAATTTTTTCCAGTGTTTCACCGCTCAAGGAGGGCCTTTCTTCCCCGATATACAGCTCGGCATCGGTTAACGCGAGGCTGAGCAGATGTTGTTTTAATTCATGATCATCCTTGACGTAGCGTTCTTTTTTACCGTGTTTGATTTTATACAAAGGCGGTTGCGCGATATAAATATGACCGCGCTCGATCAGTTCGGGCATTTGCCGGTAAAAGAAGGTTAACAGCAAAGTGCGGATATGCGAACCATCCACGTCTGCGTCAGTCATGATGATAATACGGTGATAACGCAGCTTATCCGGGTTGTATTCATCCTTACCGAAACCGGTTCCCAACGCGGTGATCAAAGAAATGATCTCCTGCGACGAAATCAGCTTGTCAAAACGCGCTTTTTCGACATTCAGGATTTTCCCCTTGAGTGGCATGATCGCCTGGAATTTACGATCGCGCCCCTGTTTGGCGGAACCACCGGCGGAATCACCCTCGACCAAATAGAGTTCGCACAATGCCGGATTTTTTTCCTGGCAATCAGCCAGTTTTCCTGGTAATCCCATACTATCGAGCACACCTTTGCGGCGTGTCAGTTCACGCGCCTTACGGGCAGCTTCGCGGGCTCGGGCGGAATCAATAATTTTATTGCAAATGGTTTTGGCATCCAGTGGATTTTCAAGCAAGTACTCAGACAGCTTTTGCGTTACGACTTCTTCCACTACGGGGCGCACTTCCGAAGATACCAATTTTTCTTTGGTTTGCGACGAAAATTTGGGTTCAAACAGCTTCACCGATAATACGCACGACAAGCCTTCACGCATATCATCACCGGAAGTTTCAACCTTGGCTTTTTTGGCCAGCTCATTTTTTTCAATGTAATTGTTAAGTGTACGTGTCATTGCAGCGCGCAAGCCCGTCAAGTGAGTACCACCGTCTTTTTGCGGAATATTGTTGGTAAAGCACAGTACTTGCTCGGTGTAACTGTCATTCCATTGCATCGATACCTCGACGGCAATATTGTCCTTTACACCCGTTGAGTAGAAAATACTCGGGTGCAGCACCGTCTTACTGCGATTGATGTATTCAACAAAGTTTCTAATACCGCCGGTAAAGGCGAATTTTTCATCCTTACCAGTACGTTGATCGATCAGATGAATTTTTACTCCGTTATTGAGAAACGAAAGTTCACGCAAACGTTTGGCGAAAATATCATAATGATATTCAATGTTGCCGAAAATTTCCTTACTGGCAAGAAAATGTACTTCCGTACCGTGCCTTTCACTTTCTCCTGTAATTTCCAATGGTTTGACTGGGACACCCATACGAAATTCTATCTGGTGCGTCTTGCTATCACGCCTGATCGTGAGTTTCAACCATTCTGATAATGCATTGACTACTGATACGCCAACACCATGTAAACCACCGGAAACTTTGTATGAATTGTCGTCGAACTTTCCCCCGGCGTGTAATTCCGTCATGACGATTTCCGCCGCTGAGCGTTTCATTTCATCGTCCTGTTTGATCCCGGTGGGAATGCCTCGACCGTTGTCCAGCACGCTGACCGAATTATCCGGATGGATAGTAACGGTTATTTCATCGCAATGGCCGGCTAGTGCTTCGTCAATGGCGTTATCGACAACTTCGAATACCATGTGGTGCAAACCTGTACCATCGCTGGTATCGCCAATATACATGCCAGGCCGTTTACGTACGGCATCCAGACCTTTGAGTATTTTGATGCTTTCAGAATCGTAATTGGCTGGATTTTCTTTGGGTACTTGGGGATTTTGATCACTCATTAGTCTAGGTACTTTATGGAGAAAGTTGTGGAAACGATTTAACGGTCGCGGTTAAGGTTGGAGCGGTTATGATTAAATCCTCATAGGCATTACAATGTATTTGAATATTTCATTTCCAGGCACCGTCATCAGAACACTGCTGTTAGCATTTTCAAACGCGCATTGCACGGTTTCACTCGTAACATTGTTTAATAAATCCATTAAATAGGTAATGTTCAGGCTGATATCCACTGGATCATCCTGATAATTGATTTCCAGTTCTTCTTCAGCCTCTTCCTGCTCGTTGTTCTTGCAGATAATGCGCAGATTATCTTTATTGACGATTAGACGTACACCGCGAAATTTATCGCTTTGGTTGGATAGAATGGAAACACGCTGCAAGGCTTGCAGAAAAACAAGCCGATTAATTTCAAACAATTTATTGTTTCTCGTCGGAATAACCCGATTGTAGTCGGGAAACTTCCCGTCGATGATTTTCGATATCAGCGTTATATCCGAGAAAGAAAACCGGACTTTATTTTGGAAATATTCTATTTTTATCGGGTCTTCACTATCATGTAGTAGTTTAGATAGCTCAAACACGGCCTTACGTGGCAGGATCACTTCTTGTTTTTTCTGTGCCTTATCCAAACCGGTTGATACATAAGCAAGACGATGACCATCCGTACCTACGCTGATCAGTTGTTTGCCATCAATCAATAACAAGAGTCCGTTCAAATAATAGCGGATATCCTGCTGAGCTACCGCAAATTGAACAAGATGCAAAAGATCCTTGAATTCTTTTTGCTTAAGTGTAACAGCATTATCAGATTCCGACTCTTCAGTGACTTCAGGAAAATCTTCCGCTGGAAGAATTTGCAGATTAAATGCGCTTTTATGGGATTTGACCAGCAAATGATCGTCTTTCCGCGTTAAAGTTATCTCGATATCGGATGGCAGTGAACGTAAAATATCCTGAAGTTTTTTAGCGGAAACTGTGAAAGCGAAATCTTTTTGAAGTGAAAGGTTTTCAGCAGCTTCCGTTTTAATTTGTATCTCCAGATCAGTGGTTAAAAAAGAGGTCTTTTCTTGATTTTGTCTGATCAGAACATTTGATAGGATGGGTAACGTTTGTCGGCGCTCTACAATTCCGGTTACAGTTTGTAGAGGTTTTAACAGGATATCTCGGTTTGTTTTAATTAAAAGCATTGATTATGAAAATAGTAGTAATTAGATAATGTCTTTAATACTTCTGTATAGTTTATATCTTTATCTTAATTTCAATAAGATACAATAATTTTTTTGTTGGTATGATCCGGGTATAGGCATTGGATAAATTGTGGATAAAAATAACGGATTTTTAAAATCAACAGTTATCCACAATGTGTTAAACAGTTATCAACCTCTTAAAATGAGTATCAAAGCGTTAAAATCCCGGCTTACCAGGGGATCGGAAACACGTAATTCGTTAATCTTGCGGTAGCCATGTAATACGGTAGTATGGTCTCTTCCGCCAAAAGCTTCACCAATGTCCGGTAGGCTAAGGGAAGTCAGCTCTTTGGCAATGGCCATTGCCATTTGCCTGGGCCTTGCAACTATCCGTGAGCGTTTTTTTGAATACATTTCAGAAACTTTGATTTTATAGTAGTCCGCGACGGTTTTCTGAATGTTTTCAATTGAAATTTGACGACTTTGTACCGCAAGCAAATCCTTTAATGCTTCTTTCGCCAAGTCAAGTGTTATGTCTTGGTTGACAAAGCGTGAGAAAGCCAGCACTCGTTTTAACGCGCCTTCCAGCTCGCGTACATTTGAACGGATATGTTTGGCAATAAAAAAAGCGACATTTTCATCCAGCCGGATTTTTTCCATTTCAGCTTTTTTCAAAAGAATCGCGACGCGCATCTCCAGTTCAGGAGGTTCTACCGCTACGGTTAATCCCCAGCCAAAGCGTGAAACCAAGCGTTCTTCCAAGCCGGTAATTTCTTTGGGATAAGTGTCGCAGGTAATGATGACTTGTTTGTGTGTTTCAATGAGTGCGTTAAACGCGTAAAAAAACTCTTCCTGTGTACGGTCTTTTCCGCCAAAAAATTGTACGTCGTCAACCAGTAGCAGATCCAATGAATGGTAGTAAAGCTTGAACTTGTCAAATGCTTTGTGTTGATAAGCGCTGACAACATCGGAGACGTATTTTTCCGCATGGACATAACGAATTTTTGCACTTTTGTTGTTGTCGTGCACATAATTTCCAATCGCTTGAATCAAATGCGTTTTTCCAAGACCAATGCCACCATAGATAAATAGCGGGTTGTAGGCAACCCCCGGTGATTCAGCCACTTGAATGGCGCCAGCTCGGGCTAATTGATTGGCTTTTCCGGTTATAAAGTTATTAAAAGTGAAGTTAGGGTTTAATCCATTGAGATTTTTTTTTGTAGGCTGATAAACAGTTTTAGGCTCCGGCTTCACTTCAAGGGGACTAAGCGCGGATTGTGGCATTTGATTCAATGCATTGTTTTTAGTGTCTGTTTGATCAGCAAGCTTTAAATGAAACTGGATATTTTTGTCAAAGTAGGTTTTTGCCATACTTTCGATATGCATAATGAAGTTGTCTGCTACCCATTGCGATACAAAACGATTAGGTGCGATCAATACAACTTTGTTATCACCATTAAGTGCAAGATCAATCTCCAATGGCTTGATCCAGGTGTTGAATTGTTGTGCATTGAGTTCTTTTTGAAAATGATCCAGACAGGATAACCAAAAAGTACTCAATGATTGCATCATTTTTTGTTCTTTATTTGCTTCGTTTGGAAAAGCAGTCATCATGCCATGTCCGTTACAAAAACCAGATGTTAGATTTCTAGGTTATCGATCAATCGCGTGTTATCCAGCCAGGCTGCGCCTAAAACGACCAAATCTTGATCGGAAGCCTGAGCAAATGAAAGCGTATTGCGACTATGGATGCTGATGTAATCAACCCTCCAGCCGTGTTGTTTCAGGGTGTCGACAGCATTTTGCTGCAATGTCTGAAAATTTTTATTACCGGAACTAATTTCTTTTTTGATCCGCAAAAGCGTTTGGTAAAGTCTGCTAGCTTCAGCACGTTGCACTTCATTCAAATATTGATTGCGTGAACTCAGTGCCAAGCCATCCGCCGCTCGAACAGTTTCACTCGCAATAATTTCAACGGGTAAATTTAATTGTTGTACCATTTTACGCACTATATGCAACTGCTGATAATCCTTTTTGCCGAAAACAGCGAACTCAGGTTGAATAATATTGAATAATTTCAATACGATCGTTGCAACACCACGGAAAAACCCTGGTCGAAACTTTCCTTCCAGGATATCTGCTACAGATGGTAATGCTAACAAGAATTCTTGTGGTGTTGGGAAAAGAATTTTTTCATTGGGCGCAAAAACTATCTTGACATTTTGTAGCGACAGCGCCCTGCAATCTTCTTCGAATGTTCGAGGATATCGATTAAAATCTTCATGGGGAAGAAATTGCAACCGATTGACGAAAATACTGACAACAACACAATCTGCTAATTGATTAGCTTGATCAATCAGAGCAAGATGTCCTGCATGTAAATTTCCCATCGTTGGAACAAAAGCAATACTTTGTTCTCGGCAAAGGTTTTTATGCAATTCGGAGATGTCGGTGATTATTTTCACGCAGTACGTATGAGTTAAAATTGATGTTCGGAACTGGGAAACCGCCCAGCTTTGACAGCAAGGACATAATTTTCCACCGCTGCCGGGATACTTTTGGCTTCCACCATAAAATCTTTGATGAAACGTGGCTTTTTCCCTTGGGATAGCCCTAACATATCGTGCATTACCAGGACTTGTCCGGAACAACTATTGCCGGCGCCAATACCAATGGTAGGAATGGAAAGTGTTTGCGTGATTTTTTCAGCCAGTTTGGCGGGTATGAGTTCCATGACCAGCATGCCTGCGCCCGATCTTTCGAGAATTTTTGCCTCATCCAATAATAGCTTGGCGGATTTCTCCGAATTACCCTGTAATTTATACCCACCCAGATGATGGATGTATTGCGGAGTTAAGCCAATATGCGCGCAGACGGGTATACCGCGTCGGGTTAGGAACTGAACGGTATCAGCCATGATGTGACCACCCTCAATTTTTACCATCTGCGCTCCTGCGGCGATAATTTTGCAGGCATTCTTAAAAGCGAGCTCGGGCGAAGCTTGATAGCTGCCGAAAGGCATGTCGGTGATAATGAGCACCTTGTCGGTGCCTCGTGCGACGCTACGTGTGTGATAAATCATGTCATCGAGCGTGACGGATAACGTCGTGTTTTCGCCTTGCAAAACATTTCCCAATGAATCACCCACTAGTAATGCATCTATGCCTGAGTTTTCCAGAATGCGTGCGAAAGTTGCATCGTAGCAAGTGAGAATGGCGATCTTCTCATTGCTCTCAACCATTTTTTGCAGGGTAGTGAGTGAGGTTCTCATACTTTTATGTAGTGGTATTTCATGGAAAAATCTATTTCAGATCATGATGTTTTATTAGTTGATTTTTAATAGTTCCTGATCCTTACATGCGGCGAGTAAGGGTGCAATGGGGCCGTATCCGGGGATCTGACAATCCGGGGCGATTTCTATCAGAGGTTGTAATACAAATGCGCGGTGGATCATACGCGGATGCGGTATGATCAATCCGGCATCATTGCATTGCAATGCATCATACAGCAGTATATCGAGATCCAGGGTGCGTGGTGCATTCAACAATTCACGCACGCGCCCTTGTTTGTGTTCGATAGCGAGCAACGCAGACAGTAAATCCAACGGTGCAAGGTCGGTCTTGATCTGTGCTACAGCATTGATGAAATCGGGTTGGTCCAGCCGTCCGACCGGCGCACTTCGGTACAACGACGAGTGTTTTATGAGTTGTGTGCCAGGAAGTTGTCCCAATTCATTAAAAGCACGTTGTATTTGAGAAATCGGAGTTTCCAGATTACTTCCCAGAGCAATAAAAACCAGTCCTTTTTTCATTGATATAATATTTATAGTTTAAGTATCTGAGTTGTCTATGGTGTTTTCGGGGGTATGAGCAGAGCTGGAGGATGATTTTTTGCGGCTGCGTTTTTTTCTCCCCTTTTTGAGGGTTGTTTGTTTGGGCAACATTTTTTCACGTTCGGCATTGTCTGCGGATAAAAATGCTTTCCACCACTCGCCGAATTCGGTACTGAGTTCACCGCTTTCGCAACGTAGCAGCATAAAATCGTAAGCAGCGCGGAACCGTGGATGGGTAAGCAAACGGAAAGGCTTACGTCCGACACGTGCCTCGAATCGCGGTTGCATTGCCCATATTTCCTGTATTACTGCATCAAAGCGGCGTGGAATCGCCAATTTTTTATGTTGTAGCGAAAGAATATGGTTCATTGCTTCAAACAAAGCGGGTAGTGGCTTTTCTCCGGATGCTTGGAGCGAATTCCAGTATGATAGTACTTCATGCCATAACAATATGGCGAAAAGGAATCCGGGCGAGACGGGTTTATTTTGCCTGATCCGTTCATCAGTATTTTTCAGTGCGATAGTGATAAAACGCTCGCCCAAGGGTTGTTCCAGGATTACATCAAGCATGGGTAATAGCCCGTGATGTAAGCCGCGCATGCGCAATTCAACGACACAAGCTAAAGCGTGTCCGGACAATAGCAATTTCAGCATTTCATCAAATAAGCGGGACGGCGGGACATTTTGCAGTAAAGGCGCCAGATCGCCGATCGGCTTGGCGGTTTCCGCATCAATTTGCATATCCAGTTTTATAGCTAAACGCACCGCCCGTAACAGGCGTATCGGGTCCTCGCGGAAGCGTTGTACCGGATCCCCGATAATGCGCATTCTTTTGGCCTTGATATCTTCGTAGCCATTCAGGTAATCCAGAATTTCTTCTTTGACGGGATCATAAAACAACGCGTTGACCGTAAAATCACGGCGCATTGCGTCTTCTTCCTGGCTACCAAAAACATTGTCATGTAACAAGCGACCATGCTGGTCGATCGATTTCTTAGACGCAGGATTTTCATCCTCATCCGGTGAGGGTCCTCGAAAAGTCGATACCTCCACAGTTTCCGCGCCACACATTACATGTACCAAGCGAAAGCGTCGCCCGATAATGCGCGAGCGGCGAAAAATTTTGTGAACTTCTTCGGGCGTTGCATTGGTTGCAACATCGAAATCTTTCGGCACCAATCCCAATAACAAATCGCGGACTGCGCCTCCGACCAGATAAGCGGAAAATCCGGCTTGCTGTAAATTGAGGGCAATTTTTAATGCGCAAGAGGTAATTTGATTAGACCGGATTCCATGGTGTTTGCTAGTAATAATACTCAGCTTTGTCAGCGATTCGGGGGTAGACGTTTTGCGATTAAATACCTTGCGGAGAAGTTTGCGGATCATTGCGATAATTGAAAGTATTCGAGGCTTATTTGTTGATTTAACGAACAACCGCTTTGCATGATATGCGTGATCATAACGAGTTTGTAAAAATTGATGAAGCTGGCCGATAAGCCGGGTTCTGTCGTGGACAGTCATTCCTCTAGTTGCACAGTTACCTGCGCACTCAAGCAACCTACCCGCAGGCTCCGCGAGCCGCATCATTGCCTGCCTATTTGGTCTTGCTCCGGATGGAGGTTACCGCGTTTCACCGTAACTGAATACGCTCGTCTCTGTGGCCCTGTTCCTCACCTCACGGTGGACGGTTGTTAGCCGTCATCCTGCTCTGTGGAGCCCGGACTTTCCTCCCCCTGTGTGTTCAAGAAGAACACCAGGCGGCGACTGTCTGACCAGCTTCGTCGGCTATTCTATCATTTGCAAAAATGATCGGTTGGAGAAATAATTGGTCTCATGACTTTTACGCTTGCCTTTGAACTGACTGAATTATAAATTTTTCATTCGAATTAGAAATGAGGTATTTTAAAAGTAAACCTGTTGCAATCGTTTTTGGTTGATTTGATATTTACTGTAAAGCATGTTTCCATGTTCAGTCGGATTAGTTCCTTTTTCCGAAGATCACGCATCTTTTATCATTACTAATTATATCTATGCTATTGAAATTCCTGTCCCGTTTAACATGGTTTCTTTTTCTTCTCCTGTGTAGCACGCCAGCACTACTATTTTTATTTTCTAGCAGCGCTTACGCAAAAACACAGTCATCGGCTATTAAAGCCATCGATACTGCACGTATAGCCGTCGATCGCAGCAAGATGGAAGAAACGCAACGGCAAGCCGCCATTAATCATCTTGATACAGCCAAAGCGGACGAGCAGGAAGCTGAGATATTGAAAGAACGCCTGGCTACATTACAGGCTGAGACGGCAGATCAGCCTGTACGGATGGAGCGTCTGAACAAAGCATTGGCAACAAATCATGAGCAGGAGCTGCTCGAATGGTCCAAACGTATTCCGGCTGATGCGGATGGAGAAACTCTGGAACAGATTCTGGAGCAGGAACGCACTATCATTACCGATTTGCATGCGCAGATCAATGCAGCGGGTACTGATCTGGCCTTGATATTATCACGCCCGGCTCAAGCGGCCGATGAAATCGCCACATTGCGCCGTCGCATCGAAGAATTATCCGTTTCTATCGTTGCTCAAAAAGATGAGCCCGCAGCGTTGTTTGAAGCCCGGCGCCTGCATCGTCTTAGTGAACAGCGGCGGTTACAAGGCACGCTGGAATTGCGCCTTGCCGAGCAGGATACCGCCACGCAGCGTCAGCGTTTGCATGAGCTGTCACTACGCGAACTGCGTTATCGGCTGGATTTGCATGAAGAGCGGATAAAGCATCTGCAGCAACGTATTACCAGTCGTGGCCGATATGAACTGGAATCACTGATTGGACAATTGATCAAACGTGAAGAGGAGCTGGAAGGTGGCAACACTGTAGCGGTGGAAGCGGCTACAGTGAATCGTAAAATGGGTGAGGAACTTCTCCAGCAAAACGAGCAATTGGCTCGGGATCGCGCTGCTTTGGCCCGGATCGAGCAAGCGCGTGAACGCATTACAGTAACTTTAAGCGATACGCGTATCCGGCTTGATGTCGGTGGCACCAGCGAACGTGTTGGACGCTGGTTATGGGGTGAACGACGGCAGCTGGAATCTTTGACTCGGCTTAAAATGCACTTGGAAAGAATCCGTAATGATCTGGCCGATCTGCGGCTGGAGCGAGTAATGCTAAGTGAGCAGCAGCGCAGCCTGTTGGATATCGATAATGCTGCAGGCGCGTTGATAGAGACACCCGCGGGAGCGGATGATGATGTCCGCGTTGATGAAGTCGCACAGAATTTATTGTTTCCTTTGTTGCGTAAACGTACCGAACTGTTGGCATTGTTGGAACCTTTGCTGCAGCGGCGTATTTCGGCTTTGGAAAAAAGTGAGCAAGCGCTGCAGGAGCAAATTCACAATGTTCAGGAGTTGCAGCAGATGCTGGAGCGCTATTTACTGTGGATTCCCAGTCATGGCGTTATCGATAGCGATTGGCTGCAACGCTTACCCGAAGGATTGTATGACCTGATTAAACCGTCGCGTTTCATCACCACGATGGAGCTAAGCCTGCGCAGCTTTTATCAACAGCCGCTTCCGTGGATTGGTAGCTTACTGCTGGTATTGATTTTGCTGCTCCTCCGGCGCCGCGCACCAGAGCGTATCGAAGCTTTGGCAGCGGATACCAGTCGGATTCGCCAGGACAGCTATTCTGCTACGCTTAAAACGTTGGGGTGGACCTTGCTGGCCGTTTTACCTGGTCCGGTGATGCTGATTTTGTTAGGACAATTGCTACAAGGCATTGGTAATCCTGGGCGTTTTAGCCATTCCATGGGGCAGGCTTGCATGTTGATGGCGCTGCCGTTGCTGATTGTACAACTACTTTATTGGATCAGCAGGGAACAAGGTCTTGGTCATGCGCATTTCCGCTGGACCAAGCAACGCCGCGAGGCATTGCGTCAGTCGCTTCCGGGAATGGCTATTGTGGTGCTACCGTTATACTTCATCGGTTCGTTGGCATTTATTCGTAAGCTTGACCTGGCGATCGATGTGCAAGCGCGCCTGGCCATTTTGCTGAGCTGCGTGGTGCTTGCTTGGGTACTTTGGCGCTTATTGGATGTAGGGCGGCTTTGGGTCATTCGCGGAGTAACCAGCGAACCATCAACTTTGCGCAAGCTATTGCGGGTGCTGCTTCCTATATCATTGCTGACGGTTGCAATTTTAGCGTTGACCGGTTACGTTTATACTGCAGGTATGATATTGCAGTCACTGATAGCAAGCTTTAGTGTGATTGTGATGGTTGCCATTGGAGTGGGACTTCTGGCGCGCTGGTTTTTGCTCGGGGAGCGGCGTCTGGCCTTGCATCGATTTGATGAGCGCCGCTTGGCAGCCGCCCAAGTTGCTGAAGAGTCCGGAGAGACCATACCGGAACCGGAAGAAAATATTACTTTGGAACAGGTCAATACCCAGACGCGCCGCCTGCTGCGCGCCATTCGCTTAACGCTGCTCATACTGGGCTTGATCTGGGTATGGGCTGGCATCCTGCCCGCGATAACCCGTCTGGATGAGATTGCGCTTTGGCATGTCAGCGAGGTGGGTGCTGACGGTGCTACGATCCAGCAATCAATCACATTGATTGCGGTAGTGCTAGGTATTTTTGTTCTGGTTATGACGATTATTGGAGCCAGAAATCTGCCGGGGTTGATCGAAATTAGCCTGTTGTCGCATATTCGTATTGATGCCGCTTCACGTTATGCCATTACCAGCGTGTTGCGCTACACTATTGTGATAGGCGGCACCATAATAGGACTAGGTTTCCTGGGGATGCGCTGGTCGCAATTGCAGTGGATGGCTGCGGCCTTGACGGTTGGACTCGGCTTTGGTTTGCAGGAAATTTTTGCCAATTTTGTGTCCGGTATCATTTTGTTGTTCGAGAGACCTTTTCGGGTTGGCGATGTGATCACGGTCGATGGTTTTACCGGCAGAGTTACCCGTATTCGCACCCGGGCGACCACAGTTCTTGATGCGGATAATAAGGAAATCGTAATTCCCAATAAGACTTTTATCACCGGTCAACTGATCAATTGGACATTGACCGATTCGATCACGCGTGTGGTCATTAAGGTGGGTGTTGCTTACGGGAGTGATACTAATAAAGTTCGTGAATTGCTAATGCAAGCTGCCAGAGAAGATGAACGGGTGCTGACAGAGCCAGAACCGACATGCTGTTTTCTTGCTTTTGGTGCAAGTTCTCTTGATTTTGAGCTGCGTATTTTTGTTAACCTTTTAAGTCACAGGCAGGAAGTTCAGGATACACTCAACGCGCGAATTATTACATTATTTGCTGAACACAATATTGATATTGCCTTTCCTCAGCTCGACCTGCATGTGCGGGATCTACCCTCTGAATTGATCCGGAGCCCAGCGCCTGCTATTAAGAGTGAAGAAGCGAAGACAGATCGATCTTTGTGAAGGTTTGCTTAGGAAAAACCACTGATCACTATTTTTTGAAAGGTGGCCAATTACTTGGTGAGCATTGCGTTAATTCGTATGAGCGTATCCTCATCCAGTTCACCGGCCTCTGCGCTCAGGCGTAGTCTTGACATCAGATAACCGTGATAGGCTTTGGCCAGGTCGCGCTTGGCAGAATAAAGTTGTTGCTGTGCGTTAAGTACATCGACCTCGGTTCTGACGCCGACTTCTTGCCCAAGCATGGTGGAATCCAATTGACTTTGGCTGGAGATCAATGCTTGCTTGAGCGCTTTAACCTGCGCAATGCCATTGGTTACATTTAAAAATTGCTGACGGGTTTGTAAAGTGATATTGCGCCGGATGGTTTCCAGATCATGCAATGCCCGATTTTGGTTCGCAAGTGCTTCCCGCACACGGGATTGCACAGAAAACCCCTGAAATAAAGGAACATTAAGCTGAACGCCGATGGATTTAGAGATTAGATCGATGCCACGACCGGTAATCGCGCCACCGACACCCGTTTGATCACTGTATTGCGCAACCAGATCCACGGTCGGGTAATGTTGCGACCAGATTCTCTTCACTTCCTGGCTGGCAATTTCATACGCCGCTTGCTGAATTTTTAATGCAAAGTTTTTTTCTTCGGCGGCATGAACCCATTCATCCATAACGGCGTACGTTAATTTGTCCAGGTCCGACGCAATCTCTTTCGCACTCATAAGATTGTCAGGGAAACGGTCAATGATCCCTTGTAACGTGCGTTTGCGAATTTCCAGTGCATTACGTGCAGCAATTTCCTGTGATGCAGTGAGATCATGACGTGCCTGTGCCTCGTTGGTATCCACGATAGTGGATACGCCGACTTCAAAATTGCGCTTGGCTTGTTCGAGTTGTTTTAGGATCGCTGTTTTTTGCGCTTCGGCGACCTCGACATCGATTTGCGCATCCAACACATCAAAATACGCTTGGGCGACACGCAAAATCAAATCTTGCCCGGCCACGATAAATTGCGCATCGGCTCTGCTGATTTCGGTTTTTGACTGCTGATAGATCATTATATTTTCCATCCGGAACAGCGGCTGCGTTGCGGTTATCGTTACGCCACGGGATTGAATCGTGACTGGCGCGGGATCGATGTTGCTGTTCGTTGCGGAACTAATTAAGCTGCCTGCGTTCACCTCTTGAACGGTGCGTGACCCTGTTAGCGTGATGGTGGGTAAAAATCCGGCTCTGCCTTGTACCAATTTTTCCTGCGTCGCCTGATAGGCTGCCCGCGCTGACCGGTATTGCGAGTCTTGCGCCAAAGCCTCTTGATAAATACTCATCAGATCGGCAGCCTGCAGCGTGGAAATAGAGAGCGATAAGGCGCCTATCAAGGTAGCAAAAATCAATTGCAGGAATTTCATGGATGGTTCCGATATAAGTCCGGAGTTGATGAAGATTCGGCAATGAGCGGATCGCTTTGTTTGATGACAAACGTAATTGCTTCGATACTCAAAAGGTAAACCTTGATGGTTGCTGCGCATTGATAAACGGAACCGTACTGGTTTCAAACAGCGTAGTAGTGGTAAATTCGCCGGGTACCACGCAAGTGATCAATAAAGCCTCCATAACCGGGTCTTCGCCGACAATCGCAAATAACCGCCCACCCGGATTCAAACTGTTTTTAAATGCATCGGGTAAAACCGGCGTGGATGCAGTCAGTACGATGACATCGTAGGGTTCATGCTGGGGCCAGCCGCGTGCCGCATTGCCCTGTTCCAGGGTGACGTTGGTAATCCCGTGCGCTTTGAGGTTTTTTTCCGCCATTGCTTTTAGTTCCGGGATGATTTCGACACTGTAGACATGCGCGCCTTTGTCAGCCAGAAGTGCTGTCATATAACCGCTGCCGCTGCCGACTTCGAGGATTTTGTCAGTTTTCCGGATGTGCAGTTCCTGCAATATGCGCGCTTCCATTTTTGGCGTCAGCATAACTTGTCCAAAACCCAGGGGAATTTCCATATCGACAAAAGCCATCGCAAGATTTTCCGCAGGCACGAATTCTTCACGTTTTATTTTGTACAACAAATCAAGCACAGTATCATCCAGGACATACCACGTGCGAATTTGCTGTACCACCATATTAAATCGCGTTTGCTCAAGATCCATTTCTATTCCATATTGTTAAATTAACTTTAGACTTGCAATTATTTCACATTTCCATTAGCTTCACAGCATCAGCTAGGGGTCCGTTTTCAGAATTGTCTGATAATCTGGTGAGAAAGTCCCTTAATACCTGACGCGGATAATGCCGCCGTAGGGAAGCTGGGATTGATTCCCTCGCTCTTTATGGCATTTCTAAGGAGCATTTATATTATGAGCATTACAGTTTTAAACCCAAAAAATTTTTTGAGTGCAACAGCTCAAGTCGATGAAGCTGCCGTAAAGCCGCTGCCGAATTCACGCAAAATCTATGTACAAGGTTCTCGTCCGGATATTCAAGTGCCGATGCGGGAAATTCGTCAGAGCGATACGACGACCAGCATGGGCGGAGAAAAAAATCCACCGATCTGGGTTTACGATACTTCTGGTCCCTATACCGATCCTGCGGTAAGAGTCGATATCCGCTCCGGTTTGCCTGCGTTGCGTGAAAAATGGATTGCCGAACGCAATGATACCGAAATTCTGGCCAGTCATAATTCTGCCTATAGCCAAGCGCGATTGCAGGATCCCAAACTGGCGGATATGCGTTTTAACCTGCAGCGACAACCCCGCCGGGCCATGACAGGCTTGAATGTCACGCAAATGCATTACGCGCGCCGCGGTATCATTACGCCGGAAATGGAGTATATTGCCCTGCGCGAGAATCAGCGCGTAGAAGCGCTCAATGCGCAGAGTCATGAATTGTTGACGCATCAGCATCCAGGACAGGATTTTGGCGCATCATTACCGAAAATGATCACAGCGGAGTTTATCCGTGCCGAAGTAGCGCGCGGGCGTGCCATTATTCCGGCAAATATCAATCACCCCGAATCCGAACCGATGATCATCGGACGAAATTTTCTGGTGAAAATTAACGCCAATATTGGTAATTCCGCATTGGGTTCGAGTATTCAGGAAGAAGTGGAAAAAATGACCTGGGCGATCCGATGGGGCGGCGATACGGTGATGGATCTTTCCACCGGCAAGAATATTCACGAAACACGCGAGTGGATCATCCGCAACAGCCCGGTGCCGATCGGTACCGTGCCGATTTATCAGGCATTGGAAAAAGTCGACGGTAAAGCCGAAGAGCTGACCTGGGAGATTTTCCGCGATACGTTGATCGAACAGGCCGAGCAAGGTGTCGATTACTTTACCATCCATGCCGGTGTGCGTTTGGCGTATGTGCCGATGACTGCAAAACGCATGACCGGTATTGTATCGCGCGGCGGCTCGATCATGGCGAAATGGTGTTTGGCGCATCATCAGGAAAGCTTCCTGTACACGCATTTTGAAGACATCTGCGAGATCATGAAAGCCTATGATGTCAGTTTCTCACTGGGTGATGGGCTGCGTCCCGGTTCGATTTACGATGCCAACGACGAAGCGCAGTTTGCCGAACTGAAAACGCTGGGTGAGTTGACGCAAATTGCGTGGAAGCACGATGTGCAGACCATGATCGAAGGCCCAGGTCATGTGCCAATGCATTTGATCAAGGAAAACATGGAGTTGCAGTTGAAATATTGCGATGAAGCGCCTTTTTATACATTGGGTCCGCTGACGACCGATATTGCACCCGGCTATGATCATATTACATCCGCCATCGGCGCGGCCATGATCGGCTGGTACGGTACCGCGATGTTGTGCTATGTGACGCCGAAGGAGCATCTGGGTTTGCCGGACAAGGACGACGTCAAGGATGGTATCATCACCTACAAAATCGCCGCGCATGCGGCCGATCTGGCGAAAGGGCATCCCGGTGCGCAAATCCGCGATAATGCGTTGTCCAAAGCGCGTTTTGAATTCCGTTGGGAAGATCAGTTCAATCTCAGCCTCGATCCCGACAAGGCGCAGCAATTCCATGATGAAACCTTGCCGCAGGATGGTGCCAAAGTGGCGCATTTCTGCTCGATGTGTGGTCCGCATTTTTGTTCCATGAAGATTACCCAGGATGTTCGGGAATATGCCGCCAATCAGGGCGTGGCGGAAGAAGAAGCGTTAAAGCTGGGTATGGAACAAAAATCAGCTGAATTCAAGGAAAAAGGTGCTGAGATTTACAGTAAATTGTAATCACAATGTCCCCGATAAAATGGATATAACCCAATAAACACGCCGATGGATTTCATATTATTGCTTAAAGCGCTGATCCTTGGCGTGGTTGAAGGATTGACTGAGTTTTTGCCGATTTCTTCCACCGGTCATTTGATTTTGTTTGGTGATTTACTTGATTTTAATGATGAAAAAAGCAAAGTGTTTACTATTGCGATACAACTGGGCGCTATTTTGGCCGTGTGCTGGGAATACCGTAAAAAAATAACGGGTATCGTGATGGGAATCGGCTCAGACGCTTCTGCCAATCGATTTGTGCTGAATCTGTTCATTGCCTTCATGCCTGCAGCTGTCATGGGCTTGCTGTTTATTGACGTGATCAAGCAATATTTGTTTAATCCCTTATCGGTGGCTACGGCGCTCGTCATCGGCGGTGTGGTGATTTTATGGGCGGAGCGTAGGGATCATGTGATTGATGTGGAACAGGTCGATGATATGGACTGGAAGCACGCGTTGAAAGTGGGCATGGCGCAATGTCTGGCCCTGATTCCAGGGACATCGCGCTCGGGAGCGACAATCATTGGCGGCCTGCTTTTCGGCCTGTCACGTAAAGCTGCCGCTGAATTTTCTTTTTTCCTGGCAATCCCCATCATGTTCGCCGCTACTTTTTATGATGTCTATAAAAACCGCGCAATCCTGGAATTGAGTGACGTAAGCATGTTTGCTGTCGGCTTCATGGGTGCATTTTTCAGCGCACTCGTGGCGATCCGCGCGCTCATACGCTTCATCAGCAATCATGATTTCACCATTTTTGCGTGGTATCGCATCGTATTTGGCATTGTCATTCTGGTTACGGCATATACCGGTGTTATTGGCTGGTCGGAAATGTAGGCCAGTAACTATGCGCAATAAAACTCCTGGGTAGTTGATCTGAGAAATGCTAAGTCACTTTCTAGCTTTGTACCCACGGTAAGCCCGCCACCTTCCAACCGGATACCTTGCCGCGTTGACCGCTGTCATCCATATCGCCTTCAAATCCTTCCAGGATATTATAACAATCGGTAAAGCCGCTTTGTGTGGCCATAATAGCGGCCTGATTCGAGCGCGAACCACTGCGGCAGATGAACAGCACCGGCTGCGATTTATTGGTAAGACTTGCGAGCCGGCCAAGAAAATCTGCGTTAGGTTGCATGCCGGGGTAAGCGCGCAATTCAATTTCTGTTGCGCCGGGAATGCGTCCGACCCAATCCAGTTCAGCGCGGGTGCGCACATCCACCAATTGTGCGCGAGTCGATTCTTGTAAAATCCGATAAGCTTCCATCGGGAGTAATGCACCTTTGTAAGGAAGCTCCATTTCTTCGGCGCGTTGATGGGCTTTTTCCAGTATGGTTGCGGTAGTTTCCATAAAATGCTCCTGATAATGTTAATAAAGCACCCCGCCGCAAGCAGCGAGGTATTAAAAGCGCTCTTCAGACTGCTGGTTTTCAACCAGCCTTCGCCCCGAGGGGCGAGGAATTAAACCCGGAAGAGATTAAAAACGATCGTTTGATTACCTTTATAATAAGGGCAATGCAAATTTTCCATTCATTCTTTTTACTGCCAACATTATAACGCTTCATGGAGAAAATCCGCTTATCAAAACTGATGTCCGAACAAGGCCTATGCTCGCGCCGTGAAGCGGATCGCTATATTGAGTTGGGATGGGTGTTTGTCGATGGGGAACAGATTTCCGAGCTGGGAACTAAGATTTATCCCACACAAAAAATAAAATTGAACAAAGCGGCGCAAGCGCAGCAAACTAATCTAGTTACTATCTTGCTCAACAAACCGGTTGGCTATGTGTCCGGGCAGCCGGAACCGGGTTACCGGCCGGCTATTGTGCTGATCAAACCGGAAAATCAGTTTATACCCAAGCAACCGACGCAACCAGTCAAGCGATTTCAGGCGTCGCATTTAAAAAACCTGGCGCCCGCCGGGCGTCTGGATATCGATTCGCAAGGCTTGCTGGTGCTGACACAGGATGGACGCATTGCCAAGCAACTGATCGGTGAGGATTCCAATATCGAAAAAGAATATCTGGTGCGGGTCGAAGGAGTTTTACCGCGGGAAAAACTGGCGCTGCTGAATCACGGGCTTAGCCTGGACGGCCAACCATTGAAACCAGCAAGCGTGACATGGCTGAATCAGGATCAATTGCGCTTTATCCTGCAGGAAGGAAAAAAACGCCAAATCCGCCGCATGTGCGAGCTGGTTAATCTGAAAGTGACCGGCTTGAAGCGTGTGCGCATCGGCAAAGTCAAGCTGGGTAATCTACCCGAAGGGCAATGGCGCTATCTGGAGGATGGCGAGAAGTTTTGACGATGATTCCTTGAAATCAGTGAGGGGGCCGATGTATCAACGCTTGCACGTTGTACTCAAAATTCCTGCGTATCAGCTTTTATACTACTATGAGGGGGAAGTGGATACGGTGGCGGCGACGACCACGGATGGCCGCATCATTCATTTTCCGGCCAATGTGTTGCGTTCCGTGGTGCAGAACCAAGGTGTTTATGGCACGTTTGAATTGGTTTTTGATGAAAACCATAAATTCGTGTCGATCCGCCGCGTCAGCGATTAACGATAATCCTGCGTCCCTGCTTTCAATGCTCAGGCGCGTGCGTTACACTCTTTCATTATTGTTTCAAGTATTCATAACCTTTTTTTCATCAAATACGATTATTTAATCCCATGGCCCAATATGTAATGTCGATGCTCCGCGTGAGCAAAATGGTTCCACCCAAACGTCAGATCATCAAAGATATCTCGCTTAGTTTTTTCCCCGGCGCCAAGATCGGCTTGCTTGGATTGAACGGTTCCGGCAAATCGACTGTGCTGCGCATCATGGCCGGCGCGGATAAGGAGTTTGACGGCGAGGTGCAACGCCTGCCCAATATCCGCATCGGTTATCTGCCGCAGGAGCCCCAGCTGAACCCTGAGCATACCGTGCGCGAGGAAGTGGAAGAAGGCATGGGCGAGGTGATGCAGGCGCAAAAGAAACTGGACGCGGTTTACGCTGCGTATGCCGAAGAAGGTGCGGATTTCGATGCTCTGGCGGAAGAACAAGCGCGTCTGGAAGCCATTATTGCTACAGCCGGCAGCGATACAGAGAATCAGATGGAGATTGCCGCTGATGCGCTGCGTTTGCCGCTGTGGGATGCGCTGGTTAAAAATTTATCCGGTGGAGAAAAGCGCCGCGTTGCGCTATGCAAATTATTGCTGGAGAAACCGGATATGCTGTTGCTGGACGAGCCGACCAACCATCTGGATGCGGAATCGGTCGAGTGGCTGGAGCAATTTTTGGTGCGTTTTCCCGGCACTGTGGTAGCGGTGACGCATGATCGTTACTTCCTTGATAACGCTGCCGAATGGATATTGGAGCTCGACCGCGGCCACGGCATTCCGTGGAAAGGCAATTATTCCAGTTGGCTGGAGCAAAAAGAAGCGCGCCTGGAACAGGAAAACAAGCAAATCGATGCGCATATGAAGGCGATGAAACAGGAGCTGGAATGGGTGCGGCAAAATCCGAAAGGCCGTCAGGCCAAATCCAAAGCGCGTATTGCCCGCTTTGAAGAACTCAATTCGCAAGATTATCAAAAACGCAACGAAACCCAGGAAATTTTCATTCCCGTCGGCGAACGCCTGGGTAATGAAGTCATCGAGTTTGACGGCGTATCCAAATTCTACGGTGACCGCTTACTGATCGACAATCTGAGCTTCAAGGTGCCGCCCGGCGCGATTGTCGGCATTATCGGCCCGAACGGCGCGGGTAAATCGACTTTGTTCAAGCTGATTACTGGCAAGGAACAACCGGATTCCGGCACAGTGAAAATCGGCCACACGGTGCAGATTGCGCATGTCGACCAAGCGCGTGATTCACTGGAAAATGACAAAACCGTATTCGAAGCCATTTCTGGCGGCAATGATTTGCTGGTGGTGGGCAAGTACACGACGCCAGCGCGCGCTTACCTGGGGCGTTTCAACTTCAAGGGCGGCGATCAGCAAAAAGTGATCGGCCAACTCTCCGGCGGTGAACGTGGCCGCCTGCATCTGGCGCAAACCTTGATCGCGGGCGGTAACGTGCTGCTGCTCGATGAGCCCTCCAACGATCTCGATGTGGAAACGCTCCGCGCGTTGGAAGACGCGCTGCTGGAATTCGCCGGTTGCGTGCTGGTCATCTCGCACGACCGCTGGTTCCTCGACCGCATCGCCACGCATATCCTCGCTGCCGAAGGTGAATCGCAATGGACCTTCTTCAACGGCAATTATCAGGAATACGAAGCGGATAAGAGAAACCGTCTGGGTGAAGAAGGCGCGAAACCGAAACGGATACGGTATAAGCCGATTAGTAGATAATATTCGGGCCTGCCTTCTACCCTCATAGAGAACGATAAAAAACGGAAAGCAATATGCCAACAATCAGCCAATTTTTTGGGATAGTGATCCAAATGTTTTGGCGGGAACATGGGCCACCGCATTTTCATGCATTGTATGCGGAATATGAAGCATTGATTGATATTCGAACACTGGAAATCATTAAAGGTAGCCTACCGAAACGTGCGCTTGCTCTGGTGCTGGAGTGGGCAGCACAATATCAAGCTGAATTAATGGAGGATTGGAACCTATGTCAACAGAAACAATTACCCAAGAAAATTGCGCCGCTGGAATAACATCGTCGGCACCATGGCGTGTACGCACCGTTACTGTGCTGCCTAATTATTGTCTCTCTGTTACCTGTAACGATGGTACGACCGGTATTGTCGATATGTCGCGACTAATTTCCAGCGAACTGGCGGGTATATTTGCTGGGCTGCAAGATAAAAAATTATTCAATCAGGTTCGCATAGAACTCGGCGCACTCACTTGGCCGAATGGTGCAGACCTTGATCCGGTGTGGGTGCATGAAGAGATGGGGAAGAATAAAGTGTGGTGTGTTTCGGGGTAAGTCTTGACAACTAGCAATCTATTTTATTTCTGTATCTCCATTCGAGCATTTACAGAAAATTTTAATTCAATCTGATAAGACAAAAATGATTTTACTCAAATCAAATCTTACTCTTATAGAGATTGAAGATTTGTACTTAAAGCTACAAAGTGAAAAGCCCATTGATATTCGTTTACCAGAACACCTGAAACAAGGGGGAAGTTTTGGAATTACTTCTGCAATAATTCAATTTATTGCTACTTGGTCGCGCAGCAATAGAGAAAATAAATTATTGCCATATAATCAGATTATTGGAGCTTTATCATATGCAAAACTATTACATCAACCGCATGGATTAACTGCATGTTATCTGGCCCCGAATTTAGTTGACTCTAAGGGTAACAATTTAAGAAAATCTGAAGTTCTAGCTCAAGCAACTCCATATATCGAGGCTATGCAAACAAGCAAATTGCGAGAAACGATGAATGGACGAGGTGCAATTCTTGCTTGTTTTGCAGGCGCAAGAAATGAATTTCTATTACCACTGTACGAACGACCCACTTCGGAAGGATTGCGTGGAATTAAGGATTTCGAACTGCTGACACAACAACTTATAAATTGTTGTGATCCATCTGCTCTTCGACGCTTGCCAGAAGCACATATCCAAACAATTAGCTTGCTCATTCGTGAGCTATTTGAAAATACCAATGATCATGCAACTTCAGATGAATGCGGTAAAGAATATTATTGGGAATATCCAAATGTAAGAAGCATTATTGCAAAATATATTACATTTAACCCGAATGATACAGATTCAATAAAAACACTAAGTGACGTGCCTCATCGTTTGTTTTATCAAAAGGCGCTACTAGATTATACAGCTACCAAAATAATTGATTTTCTTGAGGTGACCGTTATTGATAACGGCCCAGGTATAGCTAAGAGATGGTTATCACATGTCAGTCCAAAGGATAAAATTGAGAATATTTCAATTGATTCAGAAGAAAAGTTAGTTAGGGAAGCCTTTGAGCTTGGGAAAACTACTAAAAATATTAGTGGCACAGGAATTGGACTTAATACTGTAATAAAAAGCTTGGTTAAGCTAAAGGCTTTACTTCGATTAAGAACTGGCCGACTTTGTTTATATCAAAGCTTTTCAGGTAATTCAAAACAAGTATTTGCACCAAGTCATTGGCTTAACAACAGGAAGGAGTTACCAAGAACGGTTGGTACATCGTTTTCCATCCTCATTCCATTATCCAGTAAGAAGTAATCATGCGAGGATATTTTCCAATAGATATTCGAGATGAGGAGAATAACGATCCTGTCTTGGACTATCGATTCTTATTTAAGTCTCCGGGTATCGTTAGCCCAGCAGATTTGGCTGATTGTTTAACACAAGCGTTGCGGCGAGCTCTTTTTCCTGACGCTATCGTCTTTGTTTGCATTCCCAGTGAATTCGAACAGTTATCTGAAGTATTTAAAACGGATGAAGGTGTAAAACAGGCGCTTGAACGTGCCAGCTCAAAAGTATGTGTAGCAATTTGTAAGATAGACCAGTTAGGAAACTTGGGAAAGCCAAAATATGTAAAGAATCAGCGTAATTCTTTACCTTTGATTGAAACAAAGTATCAAGAAAAGATTTTTCGTGAAGGACTACAGACATTATTTAATACACCAAATGTTTTAGTACCTGCCCCAGCTGGTTTTATCTTTGTTAAGCCATCAAAAAATCGTTCAAAGTATTTTTTACGTGCTGAAGAAGCTCTTTATGAAACTGAACGTGTTCAATTTCTTGCTTTTGCGATTCTAGGCAGAATTGCCAAGCGCGAAAAAGAAACTCAGGAATCAATAAGGGTTATCTTCATTGATACCATGGGAATTGCTAGCTTAGCCTATGTCTTACGCGAACTTTATCACGAACTTTATGAGAAACCTCGACCTAGGGTTGAAAGTTTTCATTCTTATGGCGGGATTAGAAATATACCAATTCCTCTACAAGGTACTTCTCTTTGCATTATTTCTGCATCATCTTCTATGACGATGCAAAGAGATTGGCAAAAAAGCACACGCTGTTACTCCTCGGAAGTGATAACACTGATCACTTTTAAAAATGCTGTAGATAGTGAACAAGCTATATATGCATTCAATGAAGTGGATTCGATAAACAGCAATGAGGATCAATTAGGGTTACGTGATTTGCGTATTGTTGGGGAAGGTTTTACTCGCGAGGATGTGCCGCTTAAGCAGGTATTGTTAAAGGTATCGGCTCATAGACAAAAAAGATGGTTTGAGATTGGATCAAAATATTCTGAGTTGAAATTGTTTTCACTCATGAAGGTAGGAGATGTAGGAAGTAAAATACGTCCCATTTTTGTTGATGGTGAGCAATTACTTAAAAGTGATGATTTTGATCTCTTTTTTGAAAAAGAGATCATGCAGTGTGTTCCTCTTTCTGTCCAAGCTATCGTGCATCAAGATGATAAGACTTCTAAAAAATTGGCTGAGAAATGTGCGATTCGTGTTAAGGAGATAAGAAAGGAAAAAGAAGCTTTAAAGGTTATTAGTGCCCGTGAGTTGGAAAATTCACCTTTAGATAAGGTAAAGGCTCTGCTCATTGTAGCTGCAGTAATTGGCCGTGGAACGAGATTACTATCAATAAGTAGAGATCTGCGTGATCTTCATGATGGTGCTCGTCATTACATGATTGGCTTTCAATTGACAGAGTCAATTAATGATTGTGAACAGCTCAAGAAAAACCTCAGATTTTCAGCAAATAAATCAGTGATCAATGTTTCCATTATGGAAAGCCTTGCAATAGGTCGTACTGTCGAAGATACATATAAGGCTGAAATAGATTTATTTGGCAGATGGAGAGGTTTTCCTTATCTTGGAGAACGGGTTGATGAATTGCGGCAAAAACAAGGTTTAAGTCAGAATGCTTTCTTGCCTGCCACTTTGCAAAATGAGGGAAATTTAAAGTTGCGCAAAGATTTCGCATTTTGGAAAGCTGAGTATGACTTGGGGACAGATCATTCTGTAGCTGTATTACTAACTGCAGCTTTGACACTTCAGCATGCTAGAGAATTCAATAAATTCAAAGATGACGATGATCGATTGGCATCTGATACTTTCCAGCAAGTTATACTCGATCCGGAGAATTTTGCCCGTTACAACGATGGTGTAATACAAGCTGCACTATTACGTGCAGCACACCCAATTGAGCTTGATTATTCATCTCATGAAGGAGTTAGTCGACGTATGACTGACATACTTTCTGGGATATTTAGAATGAATTCTCGCCAGCAAGGGGAGGCAGCATTGGAGTTTGCCTTTGCTTTAAAGAGTGACCGGATGAAGCTTTATGATTCGGATATGAGACGTCTAAAAGTCGAAGTCAGAAATTTGTGTGAGGATAGCGGAAAATACATTAAGTTATTGAAAAATATTTTGGATATAGACTTTTCTGAAGCATGGATTGATGAGACTAGTATTTAAGTTGACGCATTGAATTTTGCAGGTTGGACTTGGACTATCTATATTTTTAAATGAGATTTCTATGAATGCAATCAGTTATACAACAGCCCGTGCTAATTTAGCTAAAATAATGGAGCAAGTTTGCAATGACCATGCACCGGTGATTATTACACGCAAAATAGAAGCGTCCGTAGTAATGATTTCCTTGGAAGATTATCAGGCAATGGAAGAGACAATTTATTTACTGCGTTCTCCAGCTAATGCACGGTATTTACTGGAATCCATTGTTGAGCTTGAAGCAGGGAAAGGTATCAAGCAAGAATTGATGGAATGAATCTGATTTTTTTCTCCAAAGCCTGGAAGGATAATCTGTACTGATCAGTCTTGCTCAGTAATTGCGCATCCGTTTTTAGTCAGTATTCAACCAAAGCCCGTTTTATCTATCCTATTGGCATTTTCCGATGCTATGTAATAGGACATTTCTCTTATCTAATCAGTGACAATCTTCTTTATCTTCCTCAACACAACCTGTGTACTATATGCGGCATTAACGGTTCACGGGTGGTATGTTGATCGAATCAACAAGTGAAACGAACTGTGCGTTGGTTGAATAATGAGGAATTGGATAGTGAGGATATTGAATGATCGCAGTTAGGTTTTTTCCTTTTGCGCAGCGAGAAAGGTATCTAAAAGCGCTGTTTTTTTTCAGCTTGATGTGGCTGCTGCCGGGATTCGGTGGAGTGTCATCTGCCGTGGCGTCAGAGTCAACGGCGCATAGTGAGGGTGAGTTTGGTCCATTACATGACTGGCCGATTATTCCTACCGCTATGATGCTTATGCCGGATGGAAGGGTGTTTGCTTACGGTTCCAACACCAATGGTACGCAAGGCGGTAAAATGCATTATGTGATTTGGGATCCATCCATGGGAACCGGGATGGATGCATTCGAAGTATTACCCAATACGACTGATACTGATATTTTTTGCGCGGGGCAAGCGCATATTCCCGGGAGCGGTCAGGCGCTCATCCTCGGAGGTGATGCGCGGGTAAATAATATTCGAAACTATGCCAATAGCGATGTAAATATCTTTGATCCCGCTACGGATACGCTGATGCGCCAGACCCAAAGCATGGCGTTTAAACGCTGGTATGCGACGGCGGTTACGCTCCCCAATGGTGAACATGCTGTGCTGGGTGGGCGCAATGACAGATTCTATAAAGGAACAAAAAAGATTCCCGCAACCGTGGCTACATTTTCACCCATACCGGAAGTGCGCGCGGTTGATGGGAGTTGGCGCACGCTTAATTCGGCATCCAGCGATTATGCGTATGGCGCATTGGGGGCAGCCTCTTGGTTTTACCCAAGAGCTTGGGTCAATCCTCAGGGAAATCTGTTTATTCTTGCTCCCAATGGAAAGATGTATAGCCTGGATACCTCCGGTGATGGTGTGCTGACGAAATACAGCACTAAGATTGAGCCGAGCCAAGCCAGCTTATCGAGTGTGATGTATGCGCCTGGAAAGATCCTTACCATCCGCAAGTATCGAAAAGCTGTGAGTGTTGATCTCAACGATCCTGTTAAGCCTGCGGTTTCTGCCGCAGGTTACTTGGCAAAAGACCGTCAATTTGGCACGGCAACCGTGCTGGCGAATGGTCAGGTTTGGGTCAATGGCGGTTCATCGACAGGTAACGATCTGGTCGGTGCCGCCCTGGATACGGAATTATGGGATCCGGATACGAATACATGGGAAACCGTTGCAAGCGCGGCCACGGCCCGTTTGTATCACTCCGCGTCTCTTCTGCTTCTGGATGGAACGGTAATTACCGGCGGCGGCGGTGCGCAAGGCCCGTTGACACAGCTCAATGGTGAAATTTATTACCCGCCTTACTTATTCAAGACAGATGGCAGCGGCGAATTTGCGCTACGCCCGGATATTATTGATGCGCCGACAACACTGGTAAACTGGGATCAGCAATTTTCAGTCGAAGCGAGCGAAAGTATCGCCAGGGTAACATTGGTGCGCGCTGGTGCAGTCACGCATGCATTCAACCAGGAAACCCGATTTTTTGACCTGCCGGTTTCAGAGATGGCAAACATCGTGACGGTGCAGTCACCCGCATCACCCAATCTGGCGCCGCCGGGTTATTATTTGCTATTTGTCTGGAATGCCTCGGGCGTTCCTTCCGTAGCCAGAATTATCCAACTCGGTTAAGTTACCCAAGGAGTATCGATGCCGCGAGTTATTACCATTGATAGGATCTCGTGTGAGCGACATTAAAGAAATCACCCAGGCGCTCCTTAAATTCCGTGATGAACGGGATTGGGCGCAATTTCATAATGCCAAGGATCTTGCATTAGCGTTGAATATTGAGGCTGCAGAATTGCTCGAGGCTTTTCTGTGGAAAGCTTCCGAGCAGGCGGATATTGATAAGGTAAGTGAGGAGCTGGCTGACGTTATCGCATTTGCTTTGCTGTTGGCGGAAAAATACGATTTGGATGTGAAGCAAATCGTACTGCAGAAAATTGAGCAGAATGCACAGAAGTATCCGGTTGAAAAATCACGAGGCAGTGCGAAAAAATATACGGAATTGTAAACGTGTGCCCAATTATTGGGTGGTAAGCCGCCACAGTGATGTAAGTTCCGCGTTACGAGCAGTATACAGTGGGTCACGAGTATCCGAAACACGCGGATGATGCGGTTTCACATCCGATTTACCCAGAACTTTCAAATGGGCCGCATCAATTGCGGCCAGCAATTCCTCGCGCGTGCGTAAGCCAAGATGCTCGGCAAAATCAGACAGAATCAACCAGCCCTCACCGCCGGGTAGCAAATGCGCGTTGAGCCCCTGTAGAAATCCACGCAGCATGCGGCTATCCGGATCGAAGATGGCATGTTCCAACGGTGAGCTGGGACGCGCGGGAATCCAGGGTGGATTACATACGATCAGCGCCGCTTGCCCTTGCGGAAAAAGATCGGTTTGCACTAATTCAACCTGATTGAGCACATTCAAGCGCGTCAGGTTGTCACGCGCGCAGTTCAATGCGCGTGCATCCTGATCGGTTGCGATGATGTGCCGAACCCCTCGTAACGCTAGCGCTGCGGCCAATACACCGGTCCCGGTGCCAATATCAAATACCGTGGATTCTGTTGCCAGCAGTTCGGGAATCGGCGCGTGAGCGATCAGTTGGACATACTCGTTGCGAATCGGCGCAAAAACCCCGTAATGCGGATGAATCACGGCACCCAAAGCCGGAATCAGAATGCCTTTTTTGCGCCATTCGTGTGCGCCGATTAATCCTAGCAATTCACGCAGTGATGCGACGTAAGGTTCCGTGTTTGAATCATTAACTTCGAGACATGCAGCATGCACATCCGGTGCGCGGCGCAACGGAATGCTGTGATCGGCGTTAAAAGGAATCAACAGCTTTTCCAATACGCGGGCGCGTTGTGATTGCGCCAGACGATGCCGGTGAAACGCCTCGGCGGGTGACGCGGCTAATTGTTTTGGTTTTCCCGGGTTTATTTTATCGGCGCGCCGTGCCATGGCGTGCAGCAGTTGACGCGCATTCTGGAAATCTCCGCGCCAAAGCAACGCGGTTCCTTCGCATGCCAGCCGGTAAGCGCTATTTGCTGGCATGCGATCATCAATAACCTGTACCCGTTTGGGTGCTGGCAACCCTTTTTCCGAACGCCAGCGCGCGGACTTCTCCTCGTCCGTTTCCTGCCAGCGAATAATGGAATCATCATTCATCGCGGTAGTGGCGGCGCGATAAGCCTAGCAGAATAAAAATATAACACCATGGAAGAATTAGAAACTTATTGATAATTGTTAAGATTTTGAGACCATTTCATATTATACTCGCAACTAGAATTGGATTTATGGCAGTATCCTTCATCCCTTTGCCTTGATAGTCATGCCCGACACGGGATGACAAACCGTTAACCCTCCTTGGAGTTTTATGTCTTTCGCTACTTTCGGCTTGTCCGATGAAATTATCCGTGCCGTCACTGAACGCGGCTATACCGTACCTACACCGATTCAAACACAAGCTATACCAGCCGTCCTGACGGGCGGTGATCTGTTGGCCGGAGCGCAAACCGGTACCGGCAAAACGGCAGGCTTTACCTTGCCGATCCTGCATCGTCTTTCTGATAAAAGCGTTAAAGGGCCATCCACTGGACGGCCTCCGATAAGGGCGTTGATCCTGGTACCGACACGGGAACTTGCGGCGCAAGTGGAAGAGAGCGTGCGTGATTATGGCAAATATTTAAAGTTAAGTTCAATGATGATGATTGGCGGTGTGAATATCAATCCGCAAATCACCCGCCTGAAAAGCCGCGTGGACATTCTGGTGGCAACTCCGGGACGCTTGTTGGATCATGTACAGCAAAAAACATTGAATCTGTCACAAATTGAAATCCTCGTCTTGGATGAAGCCGATCGCATGCTTGACATGGGGTTTATCCGGGATATCAAGAAAATACTCGCATTGTTGCCCAAGCAGCGGCAGAATTTATTATTTTCAGCGACTTTCTCGGATGAAATCCGGACGCTGGCGGATAACCTGCTCAACCAGCCAGCTTTGATTGAAGCGGCACGCCGTAATGCGATTGCCGATAAGGTCACGCATGTGGTGCATCCGGTGGATCGCGAGCGCAAGCGAAATCTCCTGGCGCATTTGATCAAGCAGCATGGCTGGTCACAGGTGCTGGTATTCACCCGTACCAAACACGGTGCCAACAAACTGGCGGAATTTCTGACCACAGATGGTATTCCGGCCCTTGCAATCCATGGCAATAAAAGCCAGGCAGCACGTACCAACGCATTGGCCAAATTCAAGACAGGCAGTCTGCAAGTTTTGGTGGCTACCGATATTGCCGCCCGCGGCATTGATATCAATGAATTGCCGCACGTGGTTAATTTCGAGTTGCCCCAGGTGCCCGAGGACTATGTTCACCGCATTGGCCGGACGGGCCGTGCCGGAGCGGAAGGGGATGCCGTATCTCTGGTGTGTGTTGATGAGATCAAGCTGCTCACGGCAATCGAAAAACTGGTCAAGCATGAATTGCGCAGTCAGGTGATTGCCGGTTTTGAACCGGATCCCCGTATCAAGGCGGAGCCCATTAAAAATGGTCGTAGCGGCGAACCACGTGGTGCAATGCCTTCACGTCATCCGCCAAAAAATTCAGCAAACAAGAAAGCGACGGCTAAAAAGCCTGCGGGTGCTGGTTTTGCACCACCGCCCCGCCAACGTTTTGCTGAGCCTCGTCGGGCGTCTGGGGGGCGAGGGCGTTAGTTCGTTACTCAAGGGGTCTGGAATCGATGATCGCAGACTTTACGGAACTATTGCCGGATTGAGTGGAATTCCAAGCAGTTTGAAGCCGGGTTTTAAGCTGCGTGCTTTGAACCAGCCCTGGTTCATTTCCAGCGCGTAGCGCACCGGTTTGGTGGAACAGTGCGAGCGCTCGCTCCGGGGTTGCATGTCGTGCAGATTTACGATGGCGCCATCATCCCCGATAAAAGCGATGGTCAGCGGTATGTGCGTGTTACGCATCCAATAGCAGCGTATTTCCGGTGCCTCGTACACGAACAACATCCCTTCGTTGATCCCCATCTTCCGGCGATACATCAAACCGGTGCTTTGCTGCTCGTAAGTGCGTGCAACCTCGGCTTGTATCACATGCATGCCGGCTGTCAGCTCAACCGTTGGCAGGCGTGGTTGCGCGGCGTTTTGCGCGCTGGCAGGGTTGGCAATCAAGAATCCCCATGCGAATGCAATGCAATGCCACAGTAGTTTTTTAATCACGGTTTACTTTCATCGATGTTGGTTTGACCATCTTGCTGCGGCGCTATAGTCGGTACTTTCTGCGGCTCGATCGGACAAACCGGTGGTTTGCTACGTCGCGTAAGCTTGCCGATCACGACAAAAAACAGCGGAACAAAAAAGATCGCCAGGAATGTGGCCGCCAACATGCCGCCGAATACGCCGGTGCCGATTGAATGACGACTGGCTGCGCCTGCGCCGGATGCGATCACCAGTGGCAGTACGCCCAGAATGAATGCCATCGATGTCATGATGATGGGTCGGAAACGAAGTCGCGCCGCATCAAGCGCCGCTTCGGTCAATGACATTCCAGCCGCGTAGCGCTGATTGGCGAACTCCACAATCAGAATGGCATTCTTGGCCGCTAATCCTATCAATGTCACTAATCCGATTTGAAAATAAATATCATTGGTCAAATCCCGTGTCCAGATTGCCAGTAAAGCACCCAGAATTCCAAAAGGGATTGCCAAAATAACCGCAAATGGAATAGACCAGCTTTCGTACAAGGCGGCCAATACCAGAAATACCATCAACAAGGCAAAAGCGAACACATAAGTCGATTGCCCGCTTGCCTTACGTTCCTGCAAGGAGATTCCGCTCCAATCGATCGAATATCCTTTCGGGGTCAAAATCTCATCGGCGACTTGCTGCAATGCTTCAAGCGCTTGCCCCGAACTGTAGCCCGGCGCTGCGCCGCCCAATATGAGCGCTGAATTAAATCCGTTGAAATGCGTCACGGGATCAGGGCCGCTATTGAATTCGGTGGTGACCACGGAATCCAGCGGGATCATGGTGTGTGTGGTACCCGACCGGGCGCGCACATAAAGCTTGCTGATATCATCCGGGTTGGAGCGGTATTCAGGTAATGCTTCCGTCTGTACCCGGTAAATGCGGCCAAATTTCACAAAATCATTGATATATAGATTACCGAAATAGGCCTGCATGGTATCGAATACTTCCGAAATCGGAACACCCAGTGCCTTAGCGCGTTCGCGATCTACCGTGGCGAACAGTCGAGGTGCGCTGATGCGAAAATTGGTATTGGCCACTGCAATCGCCGGGTGTTCCATGGCTTTGGCGACAAACTCCTGGGCGACAGCAGCAAATTCAGCGAAATCACCACCGCCGGGATCTTGCAATTGTGCTGAAAAACCGCCGGTAGAGCCCAAACCAGGTATCGAGGGGGCATTAAAAGCCAGGATCAAAGCTTCCGGAATTTTGGCGAATTCCTGATAAGCTGCGGCAATCAAGCCGGGTACCTGTTCTTCGGTGTTCATGCGCTCGTCCCAGTGATGCAGCGGGATAAACATCGTGGCTTGATTGGTTCCGCGAGTGCCGAAGACAAAATTCTGACCGGCCAGCGTGTCGGTTGAATGGACCGCCGGAATAGCTTGAAAGTATCCTTCAATTTTTTCCAGAACCTCAATGGTACGCGTCATTGAAGCGCCTTCCGGCAACTGCACTACCGTAATAAAATACCCTTGATCCTCTTCCGGCAGGAAGCTTCCTGGAATGGTTTTGAACAGACCCACAATAACCAGTATGAGCATCGTGAAAATGGCAAGCGAAATCGCCGATCGTTTAATGACGGCCCCGACCGTTCCGACATACCTTGTCTGAGCCCAATCAAAAAAAACCGTTGAATGTTTGCCAGAATCGTCCGGGAGTGCCATGGCTTGGCTTGAGCACCAAGGCGCACAACGCCGGGCTGAGCGTCAACGCGACAAATCCGGAAATAGCGACAGATAGCGCAATGGTGATGGCAAATTGCTTGTACAATTCCCCGGTGATTCCACCTAAGAATGCCACGGGCACAAATACGGCGGCTAGCACCAGAACAATTGCGATCACCGGCCCGGTCACCTCGGTCATGGCTTTTATTGCGGCATCCCGGGGCGAGAGCCCGCCTTGAGTCATATGCCGTTCGACATTTTCCACGACTACAATCGCATCATCCACTACGATACCGACGGCCAGAACCATACCGAAAAGTGTCAGTGTATTGATCGAAAATCCCAGCATATCCATGCCGGCCAACGTTCCAATCAGCGAAATAGGCACGGCGAGCGCCGGAATCAGCGTGGTGCGCCAACTTTGCAAAAACAGATAGACCACCAGGATCACCAATATCAGTGCTTCGCCAAGCGTCTTGACCACTTCTCTGATGGAAACATCAATGAATGTCGTCGTATCGTAAGGGATATCATAAGACACACCGGCCGGAAAGCTATTGGCAACTTTGTCCATCTCGTCACGGACCCGCCGCACGGTGTCGAGCGCATTTGCGCCTGGTGACAGAAAGGTCAATAAAAAAGTATTGGGTTTTCCATTCCACCGCCCCTGCAGATCATAGGATTGGGCGCCCAATTCCACGCGCGCAACATCCCGCATCCGCACCATGGCGCCATCCGGGTAAGCACGGATGATCATGTCTTCAAATTCCCTGACTTCGCTCATGCGGCCGCGAGTAATCACCGGGATGGTCAATTCCGTGCCCTTGGGTGTGGGTTCGCGGCCTATTCTACCCGCTGGAAAGTCCCGATTCTGCTCTCTGACCACGGATGCAATTTCAGTGGGGGTGATATTAAGTTGTGCCATACGGATGGGATCGAGGATCAACCGCATGGAGTAATTCTGCCCGCCGAAAATAACCGCATCCCCGACACCGGGAAGCCGTTTGACGTTATCGAGAATGCGCAGCAGAGTATAGTTTGAGAGAAAAACGGTGTCATGCTTTGGATCAGTGGAACTCAACGCGATGACCGCCAGTAAATCGGGCGATGTTTTTTTGACGGTAATGCCTTGCCGCACAACTTCATCGGGCAGCTGCGGTTCAGCCAGACGTTGCCGGTTCTGCGTTTGTACCTGAGCAATATCCACGTCGGTTCCAATCTCGAACGTGAGTTTCATGGTCATATGTCCATCGTTCGTGCTGGTCGATTCATAATACAAAAGATTATCAATACCAGGCAATTGCACTTCAATGGGCCGTGCCACTGCTTCCGCCACGACTTCCGCGCTGGCGCCGGGATAATCCGCATCGATTTGTACCATCGGGGGCGTAATTTGTGGAAACTGCGCGACGGGTAGCTTCTGTAGCGAAACTAAGCCGATGACTACAATAATAATGGACAGGACCGAAGCAAAAATGGGTCGGTCAATGAAGAAATGAGAATTCATGGCATACTTTGCAGATTAGGTTCCTCGGAGCTATGAATTGAGGAGGTTGTTTCTTTCTGATGGGGCACAGGGTCAACTTTCGCGCCGGGGAGAATCCGGAAAAAGCCTTCCACCACCACCCGTTCCCCAGTACGCAGACCCTCTTCGATCAGCCATTCCTTTCCCCGCCACATGCTGGCCCGGATAGCTCTGAGTTCCGCCTTATCTTCCTTGTCAATGACATAGACAAACGAACCGCTGGGTCCTTGCTGTACTGCGCGTTGCGGAATCAGGATGGCCTCGGTGCGCGTATAACCTTTAATGCGGATCTTGACGAACTGGCCGGGGTAAAAATAGGATTGCCCCGGAGCAAAACCACCTTCAGGATTGGGAAATACAAATCGTCCCTGCAGGGTGCCAGTTTCGGGCCGCAAGGCAACATCTGCAAAATCGAGCACGCCTTCCTGCGGATATACGCTGCCATCCGAGAAAGTCATGACGCCGCGTAGCTGAAAAATATCCGGCCGTTGCACCTTATGTTCAGCGATTTCACGTCGGCGGCGCAGAAGATAGCTCTCAGGAACGCTGACATTGACGTACATCGGATCAAGCTGGTCGATGGTCGCGAGAAGCGTTTCCTGCGCGGAGATCAATCTTCCTTCATAGAAATGGCTGCGGCCAATGCGGCCGTTTACCGGCGCGGAAATCGCTGTATTATCCAGGTCAAATTTGGCTTTGATCAGATCATTTTGCGCTGCTTCCAGGGATGCTTTGGCACCTCGAACCTCTGCTTGCGCGTCATCAACATTTTTTTTACTGACCGCTTGTTGCTCCAGCAGTGGAAGCACGCGCGCCAAATCCTGCTTGGCCAGATCGAGCCGCGCTTCAGCCTGGGCTACTTTGGCTTTGGCGCTGAGATAGATGGCTCTGAACGGAACTGGATCGATCAGGTATAACTGATCGCCTTTTTTGATATTGCGGCCTTCGGTAAAAAAAAACCTTTTTGATGATTCCGCTGACTTGCGAACGGATCTCGACCGGACGAAAAGCTTCCGTTTGCCCGATGAATTCCGGCTCATCCTGAATCGCTTGCGTGGTCACCGTGATGACTTCGACCTGCGGCGCAGGGGCAGAAGAATCCATTGGCGGTTTTTCAGCGCAGCCCGCCAGAAGAATCAGGAAAATTCCTATGTATAGGTAAATGTTATCCCTGTTGCGCCACATTGCTAACTCCATGGTTCTATATTCTTTATTAAGCATTATGTTCAATCGGTTGAATGATCCTATATCAGAATTATAAAATCACGCGCCGGAGACATGTTTCTCTACCCAGGTAATATATCGATCCATCCAGTTTTGCAGGAATTTCCTGCTGTCTGTGCCGATATCCCCGTTTGCATCGAATAGCCCCTCTTTCATTTGGATAAACGCTTCGGGTTGGCCCAGGGTGGGTATATCCAGATACGCCAGAATATTGCGCAAGTGCTGTTGTGCCATTGCTGTGCCAATAGCGCCCACCGAAACGCCAAGAACGCCGGCGGGCTTGCCTGACCAGGCGCTTTGACCGTATGGACGGGAAGCGTGATCAATGGCATTTTTAAGTACGCCGGGAATCGAACGGTTGTATTCCGGCGTGACAAATAACAGTCCATGTGCTGCGCCGATCTCTGCTTTTAACCGTTTTACCGGTTCCGTCGGATTGCTATCATCATCTTGATTATAAAGCGGCAAATCATCGATCTGGATTTGTTTGAAGGAAAACCCCGGAGGCAATAACTTGACCATGGCGTGTGCCAGCTTACGGTTAAATGAATCCTGGCGCAGGCTGCCCACAATGACAGCGATTTGATATTCATTCATGATGATTTCCTCCGTATTGATGCGTGTGAGTTCAGTATAGTTTTACCGGGTGTCATGATCGCGGTTGTATTCCGGCACCCATCCACCGCCCAAAGCATTGTATAGCTGGACAACGGAGATGAGATGAAAACGATGTGACGCGCTCAGCGAAAATTCTGCGTCAAACAGGTTGCGTTTGGCGAGTAACACATCGACATAACTGGTAATGCCTCCCTGATAGCGCAAGTCTGCAACATGCAAAGCCGAGTGCAGTGCATCAACTTGCTGTCGCTGCGCTTTAAGTTGGTCGTTAATGGTGCGAATAGCCACTAATGCGTCTTCAACTTCCTTGAATGCAATCAGGATCGTTTGCTCATATTGCGCTAACGCCTGTTTTGCCTGCGCTTCTGCGGCACGCTGTTCAAAACCCAGGCTCTGCGCATTGAGCAATGGGCCCGCTAAACCAAGCCCACCGACGCCAAACTCGCTGCCGGAAAGGAGCAGATTGGATAAAGCCGGACTGGCTACACCAAGAAAACCGGTAATCGACAATTTGGGAAACCGCGCTGCTTTAGCCGCGCCGATTCTGGCGGTGGCGGCTGCTAAAGTTTGTTCGGCCTGAAGAATATCGGGTCGCCGCTGCAGTAATTCGGACGGCAAGCCGGCAGGTACTTCGGGCGGAATCACCTGTTCTGTCAGTAAATGTCTGCGTGCTATCGCTACCGGATTTCTGCCCAGCAACACGCTCAGTTCATTCTCTTTTTGTACCACCCGACGCTCAAGTTCGGCCACCCGCGAAGCTGCATTCGCCCGCTCCGCCTCGAACTGATCCAGATCAAGGCGCGAAATGATGCCGCCTTGCAACTGCGCGCGCGAAATAGCGACGGATTCTTCCCATGAAGATAATGCGCGGTGCGCAATATCCAGCTGGATGTCAAATTGCAAAAGATCGAAATAGGATTGCGCGACCGCGCTGATTAGTGCCAGGATGATGGCGCGGCGGTTTTCCTCCCGTGCCATCAATTCGGCGCGGGCGGCTTCGTTGGAACGGCGAATCCTGCCCCAGATATCGATTTCCCAGTTTAGCGTGGTTCGCCCGAAATAGTTGAAAGGCGTTGGGAAGCCGGGAATCCCGAATCCGCCCAGTGTGCCAAATACCGGCGCGCTCGCATCGTAATCGACATTAGGCACAAAGTCCATAAACGCAATGCGCGATCGCGCCTGAAATTCTTCAACGCTGGCGATAGCCCTTTTGAGATCTTTGTTTTCCTGCAAAGCTTGCCGGATCAGATGCTGCAGCGTTTCATCCTGCAACAATTCCCACCAGCGCATATTGGCAATCGATTCCCCTTCCATTTCCGACAATCGGAATTTTTCGGCGGTATCCACTTGCGGGCGAATAAAGTCCGGCCCCATTGCGCAAGCAGTGAGCAGCAGGATGGGTAAGATTGATAGGTTGCGAACCCAGTGTTGCATTGGTTTCATTTGAACGTTGAAGATAGAAGCTTTGAACAGTATATATAATGATGATCAGAATCACATAAACTTTGTGGTGATGTCAAACCCACGGATTAAAAGCTTTAGAATTAATTTATAAAACACTTATAACATGTATTTTAGGAATTTTGTATGGATCTGATTAGCCATCTCCACCGCGTTGAGCAGTCTGAAAACGGCTGTTGAAATTACAAGGCCCATGAAGAATAGTGAACCCTCAAGCGAACAATTTTGACCACATTTTCAGGCACCATCAAAGCTGTTTCCTATTAAGCAAACAAGCCGAATCGATCAGATCTGAGGGGAATCGGTCAAAAGCTGGAGAATTATCAGGTTGAACACTCGGAATCGTTCCAATGACAGTGGTAGAAACCTAAATTGAACAAGATCTGATCGTTAAGCTTGAAGAACTCAGATCTATCTATTCTGTCGCTCTGAGTTTTCCGGAGAAAAATGATTTGAGAGGAGGATAAGATGAAGAATCAAATGAGTTATTCACCGGAAGTACGAGAATGAGGCGTAAGATAGGTATTCGAACAGTAAAAGGAGCATGAATCGCAATGGCCGGCGATCAAATCGATCGCATTAAAGATTGGCTGTACAGCGGAGATGTTGCGCACTTGGTTAAGGCGAACAGAGACTGATCAGGGGCACTGCTTAATATTCCACCGGTAACGGATCCAAGCTGCGCCACAAATACCATGTCGCGACCGAGCGCCAGGGTTGCCAGGGTTGGGCGAGTTCCAGCATGGTTTTTTTGTCGATGCTTTGTTTATCGAGGTAATGCAAGCTGATTGCGCGTTGTAGGCCGATGTCATCGAGCGGTAACACATCCGGGCGTTGCAAGTGAAAAATCAGGAACATTTCCGCAGTCCAACGCCCAATGCCTTTTATTTTGCTCAATTGCGCAATGATGGTTTCATCGTCCATGCCAGCCCAGCCGGTTTCATTCAATTTCCCTTCCATAAAGTGCCGCGACAAGTCCTGCAGGTAGATTATTTTTCTTGCGGAGAGTCCGCAGGCGCGTAATGAATCCGGTTCTTGCGCGGTAATCGTGTGCGGCGCGATGTCAGGAATGGCGCCGATGATTTTTTGCCAGACGCTTTCGGCAGCTTTGACGGAAATCTGTTGTCCGACGATGGAGCGCGCCAGAGTGGTGAAAGCGCAGCCGCGCGAAGTGAGCGTGGCATCTTCAAATTGTCGTATCAGTTGGTGCATGACTTGATCGCAGGCGGCCAATTCCTGCGTTGCCTGCGTCCAGTATTCGGGAGTCATATGTGTGATGAAGTGGGAAAATTAATCGAGGTGGATGCATAATTTTGCGTGCACTGCATGTCATTGGAGATCATTATCGCAGCAAAAATCAAAATACGCCGGAGATTTTTCTATCTATCTTATTTATTTGAATAATTTACAGCTCGATTCGTTGTAATTGGCTTCACATTTAAGTCTTTGTCGTATAACTATAAAAACCCAATTTCTTGCTTGACTATCGAGAATTTATTGATTAAAGTGGGAAGCAGTGGGAGAATGTGGGTAAATTTGGTGTGCCTCGATGAATTTTCCCCTTATATGAGGAGACAGCATGTTTCGTGGCGTCACGCAGCTCAGTCTGGATGCAAAAGGTAGGCTTGCGATACCCGCAAGATACCGTAGCGAGCTGATGTCTACCTGCTCAGGACACTTGATTGTAACTGTTGATCCTTCAAAGTGTTTGTTGATTTATCCTCAGCCAGCCTGGGAACCGATAGAACAAAAACTCAATAATCTTTCCAGCTTTGATACGGTAACTCGCAACTTGCAAAGGTTGCTGGTGGGTAATGCCTGCGATGTCGACATGGATGCCGCGGGTCGTATTTTGGTATCGCCTCCACTGCGTCAGTTTGCCGGTCTATCCAAGGATGTGGTTTTGGTTGGCCAGGGCACGAAACTTGAATTGTGGGACGAAGCGCAATGGAATTTACAAATTGAAATTGCAATGGCATTCAAGGATAGCGGCATGCCTCCTGAATTGGAAGGATTTTCGCTGTAGTTGATAGGATAAAAAGGAACACATGCATATCCCGGTGTTGTTGCACGCAGCCGTTGAGGCATTGGCGCTGAAACCGGATGGAATTTATGTGGATGCAACTTTCGGGCGCGGCGGGCATAGTCGATTGATCTTGTCGGGATTGGGTGAATGCGGCCGGTTAATTGCGCTGGATAGAGATCCGGCGGCGGTATTGTCGGGCGCGGCAATTACGGACCAACGATTTTATATTCGCCACGGCAGTTTTTCCAGAGTACGGGAGATTCTTCAGACCATGGGAATTACGCAGATTGACGGCGTGTTGCTCGATTTAGGCGTGTCGTCACCCCAATTGGAAGATACTGCCCGGGGTTTCAGCTTCCGGTCGGCGGGTCCGCTTGATATGCGCATGGACACCAGTGGCGGGCAAACCGCGTCAGAATGGCTGTCGACAGTGACGGAAAGTGAATTGGAATGGGTGATAAAAGAGTATGGAGAGGAACGATTTGCCAGACAGGTTGCACGAGCGATTATTACGGCAAGAACGCGACAGCCTATTGTTACCACTTTACAGCTGGCCGAGATTGTCGCTGCGGTGGTTCGCGCGCGGCAGCGGGACAGTAAACGGCACCCGGCAACACGTACTTTTCAGGCGATACGGATTTATCTCAATCAGGAGCTTGAAGAATTGGCACTGGTTTTGCCGCAATGCGTGGATTTATTAAACCCGGGTGGACGATTGGTAGCAATTAGTTTTCATTCTTTGGAAGATCGGATGGTGAAGCAGTTTATCCGGTCAGCCGCCAGTGCTGACAATTTGCCGCGTGGTGTACCGGTACGGGAAGAAGAATTACAGCGGTTCAGTAAGCAAACTTTACGGACGGTAGGCCGGGCAATTCGTTCGGATGAACTTGAAGTGGCGGAGAATGTTCGATCAAGGAGTGCAGTGATGCGTGTGGGTGAAAAAATCTAGTTCCAATTAAACGGAAAATAAAGTGTTCAAATTGAATATCTTCCTTATTCTGGTGTTAATTGCATGCGCATTAGGTGTGGTGACCGCGCAGCATACGGTACGGAATCTTTTCATGACGCTGGAGAAAGAAAAAGAAATAGAACAGAAATTGGAAGTGGAATGGGGAAGGCTACAATTGGAACAAAGCACTTTGATTATGCATGGACGCATAGAGCGGATCGCGACAGAGCATTTGAACATGAAGGTGCCGACCGCTTCGAGCATACAGATTGTATCGATCAATACGGCAGAAAATGAAATGAATGCGGAAAGGGTTAGACCATGATTAAACCGGCACCACCGCTAATCAAATTGTCAGCATGGCGCTCCAGGCTGCTGTTTGGTATGTTGGTGCTGGGTTTGATCAGTTTGGCGGCGCGTGCTGCCTATCTCCAGGGAATGAATAATGAATTTTTACAAAAGAAAGGCGAAGCGCGTTATAGCCGTGTAGTGGAAATGAACGCCGATCGTGGGATGATCACAGATCGGAATGGTCATATCATGGCAATCAGCTCACCGGTCGCTTCAATATTTGCCGATCCGAAAGTGGTGGTGATTAAACCTGAAAAATTGCAGCAACTAGCTCACTTGCTGGAGATGAGTAGTGCTGATCTTAATGCGCTTCTTACCAAGGAAAATAGGCGTTTTGTTTATTTGAAGCGGCAGATAGTGCCGGATACCGCCGAAAAGATCATGCAAATGAAGATCAAGGGTATTTATTTAACCAGTGAGTCCAAGCGTTATTATCCGGAAGGCGAGTTTGCCGCGCATGTGTTGGGTTTCACCGATATCAATGACGAAGGTCAGGAAGGTGTCGAGCGTGGCTGGGAGCAAACACTTGCCGGAGAGTTGGGCCGCCGTCGGGTGATCAAGGATAACAAAGGGCAGGTCATTGATGAAGATGTCGACAGTATTCGTTTTCCCAAGCCTGGGAAGGATCTGGTTTTGTCCATCGATAGAAGAATTCAGTATCGTGCACATGCGGAACTGAAACAAGCGGTTCTGGCTAATCGGGCAAAAGCCGGCAGTATCGTGGTTCTGGACGCGCAGACTGGGGAAATATTGGCGCTTACCAATTGGCCTGCCTATAACCCAAACAGAAGATCAACCATTAATAATGAAAGGCTCCGCAATCGAGCTTTGATTGATACTTTCGAGCCCGGTTCGACATTGAAACCGTTTACGGTAGCGATTGCACTGGAAGTCGGAAAGGTCAATTTCAATACGATTTTGCAGACCGCGCCTGGAACATGGCAAGTAGGTAGAAAAACCATACGGGACGTCAGCAACAAAGGGGAATTAACCGTTGCCGAGATCATTCAGCAATCGAGTAATGTGGGTACGGCAAAAATCGCACTATCGATGGAGCCGCAGACAATGTGGGAAATGTTCAATCGCTCAGGATTCGGCACGCTGACCAATTCGGGCTTTCCCGGTGAAGCCAGCGGAATATTGCGGCCCTATAATCGGTGGCGTCCGATTGAGCAGGCTACTATGTCCTATGGGCATGGCATATCCACCAGCTTGATACAGCTGGCGCGCGCTTATACGATCTTTACCAGTGGTGGTGAATTAAAACCCGTTTCTTTGCTGAAGCAAAATATCCCTGTCATGGGGCAGCGCGTAATTTCACGCGATACCGCATGGGCAATAAGTCGCATGCTGGAGATGGCGACCCAACCCGGAGGAACGGCGCCATTGGCGCAAATAAGCGGGTATCGCGTTGCTGGTAAAACGGGTACGGCGCATAAACTGATCGACGGGCAGTATGCAAGCAAAAGTTATATTTCCACATTCGTCGGATATGCACCCACATCGAATCCACGCTTAATCATTGCTGTGATGATTGATGAGCCATCAGCAGGAAAATATTTCGGTGGTGCTGTGGCTGCCCCTATCTTTAGCAAAGTCATGTCCGGCGCTTTGCACATTCTGAATGTTCCTCCCGATGCGCCAGCCAATAATGTCATTACCTTTACCGCAACACCGGAAATGGAGGAGGAAGGGTGAGTTTAATGACGGTAAAAAAGAAAGGATCGAAAGGATTTGATTTTCATCGACTTGAAGAATTGGGCGTGGAGATTAAGAATCTGGTGGCGGATAGTCGTCAGATAAAATCGGGCGATACCTTTCTGGCTTACCCAGGGGATACGACGGATGGGAATAAATTTATTCCCCAAGCCATTACAGCAGGCGCCAATGCGGTGCTCTATGATCCGAGAAATTTCGTATGGAAATCTGAATGGCATATCCCTGCATTAGCGGTAGATGATCTCAAGATGAAAGCGGGCTTGATCGCCAGCTATGTTTATGGTCACCCGTCACAAAAATTATGGGTGGTGGGAGTTACCGGAACTAATGGCAAAACATCATGCAGCCATTGGTATGCACAGGCCATGGTGAATTTGGGTCGCAAGACGGCTGTGCTGGGAACGCTGGGGAGTGGGTATATAGAGAATTTACAAGAATCAGAAAATACAACGCCTGATGCCACGGTCTTGCAGCGTTCATTCAAGAAATTCGTCGATGAAGGCGCTAAAAGCGTTGTAATGGAGGTGTCTTCGCATGGTTTGGCGCAAGGCCGAACCCTAGGTACGGCATTTTCAGTTGCTGTGCTTACCAACTTATCCCGGGATCATTTGGATTATCACCAGGATATGGATGCGTACGCGGCTGCCAAATCTAGCCTGTTTTTTTGGCCGGGATTAAAGTACGCCGTGGTTAATATGGATGACGTGCTAGGCGTTGAATTGTCACGGCAACTTGTCAATAAATCCACTAAAATAATCGGTTACGGATTCCGCTACCCCGATGACCGTGATTCAAGGCAATTTAAAATGGTGCATGGCTCAAATCTGAAATTTGATATTCATGGCATGGAATTTGATATTGAATTTGAAGATAGCCATGAACACTTAAGAATAGGTCTGCTGGGAAAATTCAATGCATCTAATTTGCTGGCTGTCGTCGCGGTTTTATTAGCAAGCGGCATTCGATTGTCGGATGCGGTTCGTTCACTTCAAAGCGTGCAATCCATTCCGGGAAGAATGGAAAAATACTACGGAGTTAATCAATCGACTATTATCGTTGATTACGCGCACACTCCGGATGCATTGGAAAAAGTCTTGTGCACGTTACGTGAACTTTTGCGTATCGAGGGTCGAAATGCGCGCTTGTTCTGCGTTGTAGGGTGCGGTGGCGACCGGGACAGGGGAAAACGCGCCATGGTGGGGGAAGTTGCAACACGTTTGGCGGATGAAGTTATTTTTACCAGTGATAATCCACGTTCGGAAGATCCTTTGCACATTATTGAAGATATTGCTGCCGGGGCAGTCGAAGAGAATTATCAGGTAGAAATGGATCGTGCGCTGGCAATTTATCAGGCAATCGCCAATGCGCGTAGCAATGATATTGTATTGATCGCGGGTAAGGGCCATGAAAAATTTCAGGAAATAAAGGGACAAAAAATTTCTTTTAGCGATGCCGAAGTGGTACAACAGGTGCTGAAGGAAGTGTCGGTGAAAGTGAGGGTGCAGCAATGATGATGGTGGATGAAGCTGCACAAGTATTACATGCCGATTGGAGTGGGTCGAATGTACGTTTTACCGGGGTTAGCACTGATAGCCGTACGGTAAAGCAGGGTGAGCTCTTTGTGGCTTTAATCGGTGAAAGATTTGATGGCGGTAAATTTGTTTCTAATGCCAAGGAAAAAGGCGCGGTAGCGGTCTTGCTCCAGAAAGATGCTGAGCTTGCTGGTTTGCCGGGTGATTTTCCCGCGATTCGAGTCAAGGATTCGCGTTTGAGTCTGGGAGAGCTGGCGGCATATTGGCGCAGCCGTTTTTCGCTACCTGTGATCGGTGTGACGGGTAGTAATGGTAAAACAACAACGAAAGAAATGGTTGCGGCAATATTACGCGTAGCAGCAAGCGGTGATGCAATTATCAACGATCCGGTAGAGTACGTACTGGCTACCGCGGGCAATTTGAATAACGATATCGGTGTGCCGCAAATGTTATTGCGCTTACGGCAGCAGCATCAATATGCAGTGATTGAAATGGGCATGAATCATGTTGGAGAAATTGCTTATCTAACGCGATTGGCCCGGCCGAATATTGCAGTGATTACGAATGCAGGTGCTGCGCATATTGAAGGATTGGGTTCTGTCGAAGCTGTTGCGCGTGCCAAAGCAGAAATTTTTGTCGGTTTGGATCAGTCCGGAAGAGCGATTTTTAATGCGGATGATCGGTATGCGTTGTTATGGCGCGAATGTGCCGGCGCAAGAGAGATTATTGATTTTGGTTTAACAGAGAATGCACGGGTAAGTGCTGTGTACCAGCTGGGTCGATTAGTCAATACGCTGCAGCTGAGATTGCCTGACGCAACCGTTGAGGTGAAGTTACAAGCACCAGGGGTGCACAATATCTATAACGCCCTGGCTGCGGCGGCTGTCGCCTGGACTCTGGGCATCGGGAAAGAATGGATTGCTGCGGGCCTTGAGCGCTTCCAAAGTGTACAAGGCCGGTTGCAAAAAAAATGTGGTCTACATCATGCACTGCTAATCGATGATACTTACAACGCAAACCCGGAATCGGTACGGGCTGCTTTGGCTGTGTTGGCTGCGGCTGAGGGCAAAAAAATACTGGTGTTGGGGGATATGGGTGAATTAGGTCAATTAGCCATTGACTTACATCGCACAATCGGTAGGGATGCGCGGAAAGCGGGATTGGATCAATTGTTGACTTTGGGTAAATTAAGCGCCTACGCTGCGGAAGAATTTGGCAAAGGCGCGCGCCATTTTAATTCCATCGATGAATTACTGAAAGTTACGAAGAGCCTGCTTGCCGATGATGTCACTTTGCTGGTGAAAGGATCGCGCTTCATGCAAATGGAGCGTGTAGTGAGGCAGCTGGAACAGACCGAGGAACTGTCATGTTGTTAGCGCTTTCTCAATGGCTGGCGCAGGATATACGAGCTTTCAATGTATTCAGCTATATCACTTTGCGCACCGTGCTGGCTACGCTGACGGCATTAGTGATTTCTTTCATTATTGGCCCTCTGATGATACGAAAGTTGACTGCCTATAAGATTGGGCAATCCATTCGTGATGATGGTCCGCAAACTCATCTGGTGAAAACGGGCACGCCGACAATGGGTGGTGCCTTAATTCTGATGTCAATCCTGCTGACTACTTTGCTGTGGTCTGATCTGGGTAATCGCTATATCTGGGTGGTGCTGCTGACAACGCTGGGATTCGGGGTAATTGGCTGGATCGATGATTATCGCAAAGTAGTTCATCGCAACCCTAAAGGGCTTTCAGCAAAAGCCAAATTTTTTTGGCAATCAATCATTGCAATTGTTGTCGCGGTCTATTTGGCATCAACTGCGGAAATTTCAGCACAAACGGACATGATTGTGCCATTTTTTAAAGAAGTGGCGATCCCACTAGGATTCGCGGGGTTTGTTGTTTTAGCCTATTTTGTTGTTGTTGGCACCAGCAATGCGGTAAATCTAACCGATGGCCTGGATGGCTTGGCTATCATGCCCACAGTGATGATCAGTAGCGCCCTCGCAATTTTTGCTTACGCAGCCGGGCACATTGTTTTTGCAAAATATCTTGGAATTCCCTATATCCCCCATGCAGGAGAATTGGCTGTTTTTTGTGGCGCCATGTCGGGTGCGGGTTTGGCTTTTCTGTGGTTTAACGCATATCCTGCTGAAGTATTCATGGGCGATGTAGGTGCGTTGGCATTGGGCGCCGCTTTGGGGGTTGTTACGGTGATTGTGCGCCAGGAAATTGTGCTGATCATTATGGGTGGTGTTTTTGTGGTGGAGGCTTTGTCCGTCATGTTGCAAGTAGCCTCCTTCAAATTGCTGGGCAAACGAGTTTTTCGCATGGCGCCTTTGCATCATCACTATGAATTAAAAGGCTGGAAAGAAAATCAGGTGGTAGTCAGATTTTGGATTATTACCTTTATCCTGGTTCTGATTGGATTATCAACATTAAAGTTAAGATGAATTTGCAAGGTAAAGCAGTACTGGTATTGGGAATGGGTGAGACAGGCTTGTCAATGGTGAAATGGCTGCTCCGACAAGGCGCAAAAGTTCGTGCTGCTGATAGTCGGCAGGAGCCGCCAACTTGGAAAGAGATGATAGAAAAATATTCTGAAGTACAAGTTTACAGGGGTAAATTTGAAGCCCAAATTTTGGATGGCATAGAGATTATTGCGATAAGCCCGGGCGTTCCTGTGGCGGATTCTTTTGTGCAGCAAGCTATTCGACTGGGTATACCGGTAATTGGAGATCTGGTGCTTTTTTCCTGGGCGCTGGAGCAAAATAAGCTGCCAAAACCCAAGATTCTGGCGATCACGGGATCGAATGGAAAAACAACAGTGACATCAATGGTCGGGGCTATGTTGAGAAAATCCGGTTGGGATGTCGCGGTAGCCGGAAATATCGGTCCAGCGGTTCTGAGTGTACTGATGGAGCAACTGGATGTTGGAAACTGGCCGCAGGCATGGGTTTTGGAAACTTCCAGCTTTCAGCTGGAAACAACCCATAATTTGAATGCCGATGTAGCGACAGTGCTCAATGTGAGTGAAGATCATTTGGATCGCTATACCTGTATGCAAGATTACATCGCAGCGAAATTAAAAATCTTTCTGCGGGAGAACGGTAGTGTATGCGCCCAAATTTTGAATCGAAACGATTCCAGAATCAGCGAAATGGCTTTGGCTGAGGGAAAGCAAATTACATTTGGGTGGGATATGCCGCCCACTCATGTCGACTTCGGTATCTTGCAGGACGGTGATGATCTGTGGTTAATGGAGGGCCCTCATCGCTTAGTGAGAACCACTGAGCTTGTGGTCAATGGATTGCACAATGCTGTCAATGCGCTTGCAGCGTTAGCTATGTGCCGTGCGTTGGATATCGCCATTGATCCCCTTGTATCGGCTTTACGGGAATTTCGCGGTTTGCCGCACCGGATGGAAAAGGTCGCGGCATTTAACGGCGTCACCTTTTTTGATGATTCCAAAAGCACCAATGTGGGTGCGACTATCGCAGCATTAAATGGTATGAAACAGAATGTCATTTTGATTGCAGGAGGTGATGGTAAGGGGCAGGATTTCTCGCATTTACGGCAGGCAGTTGCCGAAAATACCCGTGCGGTGGTGTTGATTGGGCGCGATGCAGAAATTATTGCAGATGAATTGAAAGACTGTGGGGTTCCTATACATTTTGCAACCACCATGGAAGAAGCCATGCAGAAAAGCTTTTTGTTAGCACAGGCGGGTGACGTGGTATTGCTTTCACCGGCATGCGCCAGCTTTGACATGTTTAGAAATTATATTCATCGTGCCGAGGTGTTCGTGGCTGCGGTTAAAGATATTGAAAACAAGTTTTTTAATTTTGGACAGAAAAAACATTAAATAATGATGATTTATCAGGCAATCAATCAAAAACCGAGGATCATGGCCGATTTTGATCAGGCTTTAGTGTGGTCTGCTCTGCTGTTGCTGAGTATTGGCTTGGTCATGGTTTACTCTGCTTCGATTGCAATTGCAGAGGCTCAGTTTGGGCCTGATCGTGCCGGCTACTATTTATGGCGGCACAGTGCTTATCTGGTGCTGGGGCTGATCTTGGGATTGATTGCTTTTCAAGTGCCCATGCAGGTATGGCAGAAATACATCGTATATCTATTTATGATCGGTGTTTTATTGCTGATACTGGTTCTGGTGCCCGGTATTGGGCATGAAGTCAATGGTAGTCAGCGCTGGATATCACTGTATGTGGTAAATATTCAGCCCTCTGAATATATGAAGTTATTCATGGTGTTATATGCTGCTGATTATGTGAATCGCAAAGCGGCTGATCTGAATTCCTTGCAAAAAGGGTTTCTTCCCATAACCGTCATATTATCCATAGTAGGGTCTTTATTGTTGCTGGAGCCGGATTTCGGGGCTTTTTTTGTAGTGTCTGTCTTAGCCATGTCAATTCTTTTTCTGGGGGGGGCTAGCTTAAAAATTTTTATCGGACTAATCGGTATTCTGGCGCTGGGCTTATATGAATTAATCATAAGATCAGACTATCGATTAAGCCGGGTAATTGCATTTATGGATCCTTGGGCTGATCCGTATGGTAAAGGTTACCAGTTAAGTCACGCCCTGATTGCGTTTGGCCGCGGTGAGTGGCTCGGTGTAGGTTTAGGCGGCAGTGTGGAAAAACTGTTTTATCTACCTGAGGCGCATACCGATTTCTTGCTTTCCGTGCTGGCAGAGGAGCTTGGGTTTGTTGGCGTTGCCGTGGTAATCATTTTATTTATGTGGCTTATCGCGCGCGCATTTGTTATTGGCCGACTGGCGGCAAAACTGGAAAATTCATTCTCAGCATTGGTGGCACAGGGGATCGGTATCTGGATTGGTGTGCAAGTGCTGATCAATATGGGCGTCAATATGGGTGTTTTACCTACAAAAGGGCTAACGCTGCCCTTGCTAAGCTATGGCGGTAGTAGTATTACCGCGAGTTGCCTTGCTTTGGCAGTGTTGTTACGAATTGATTGGGAAAACCGTCGGCGTTTGCGAGGACTTCCCGCATGATTAAACAGACTATTTTGATCATGGCGGGCGGCACGGGAGGTCATGTTTTTCCGGGATTGGCAGTCGCTGATTATCTGAGACAAATGGGCTGGCACGTGGTATGGCTTGGAACCGAAGCGGGCATGGAATTAAAGCTGGTGCCGCAGCGAGGCTACGACACTGAGGTGATCAGTTTTTCAGGGCTGCGCGGCAAGAGCCTGGTTACTTGGCTAATGCTCCCGCTGCGTTTGATAAGGGCATTTCTGCAAAGTATCAAAATCATTAGAAGCGTTAAGCCTGACGTGGTTCTGGGAATGGGGGGATATCCCGCTTTTCCGGGTGCTATGATGGCATCGCTATTGAATAAACCGTTGATCATACATGAGCAGAATTCGGTACCCGGTTTAACCAATAAAATTTTGGCAAAACTGGCGGATAGGGTTTTTTTGGGCTTTCCGGATGCAATCTTGAATAACAAAAAGAAATCCATTTATTCAGGCAATCCCGTGCGTACTGAGATTATGTTGATAGAAGAGCCTGAGAAACGATTTTCGGGCAGGCAGGGAAAATTGAATTTGTTGATTGTAGGCGGTAGCCTGGGTGCTCAAATATTAAACACCATTGTGCCGGAGGCGCTGAAATTAATGCCTGAAAATCTCCGTCCACGGATTGTTCATCAGGCTGGTATAACGCAATTTAAGCTGGTTCAGCAGGCATATACCGATCTGCAGATGGATGTCGAAGTCGTTGCGTTTATTGATGACATGGCCAGCCGTTATGCGGCGTGTGATTTAGTATTGTGCCGTGCGGGCGCATTGACGGTCGCAGAATTAAGTATAGCCGGAGTGGCCAGTATTTTAGTGCCCTATCCACACGCGGTTGATGATCATCAAACCTGGAATGCGCGATTCCTGTCCGATCACGGAGCTGCTGTATTAATTCATCAGAGCAATTTGACCGCGAAGAAATTGGCGGATTTGTTAGCGGATTTGTCGCGGGAGAAATTACTCGAGATGGCGATAACGGCTCGCAGCCGATCAAAACCGGAAGCAACCCGGGTTGTAGCTGAGGCATGCATTGAATTAAGTGGAGCGCTGAATGAGGCATAAAGTCAAACACATTCATTTTGTCGGTATTGGCGGTGCAGGCATGAGCGGGATTGCCGAAGTATTCGTTAATATGAAATATCAAGTCAGTGGCTCCGATTTGATGGATAACCCAGTGACTCAGCGTTTGGCCAAGCTCGGCATAAAGATTTATGTGGGTCACGCGGGTGAGCAAGTTAAAGGCGCAAACGTTGTAGTTACTTCAACTGCAGTCAAATCCGATAATCCTGAAGTGATCGCGGCCAAAAACAGAAATATCCCCGTGGTTCCACGTGCCTTGATGCTGGCAGAATTGCTGAGATTGCGCACAGGTATAGCGATAGCGGGTGCGCACGGGAAAACCACCACGACCAGTTTAATTGCAAGTATTCTGGCAGCGGCTGATATGGATCCCACATTTGTTATCGGGGGAAAGCTCGAGGCGGCAGGTTGTCATGCCAAATTGGGTAGCGGTGAGTTTATTGTTGTCGAAGCGGATGAATCCGATGCTTCGTTTTTGTATCTACAGCCGGTACTTGCAGTTGTGACAAATATCGATGCAGACCATATGGAAACATATGGTTATGATTTTAATAAATTAAAGCAAACGTTTGTGGAATTTCTGCAGCATTTACCTTTTTATGGGATGGCAGTGGTTTGTATCGATGACGCCAATATACGCGAGGTAATGCCTGCAATTACAAAACCCATTACTACCTACGGCATGTCTGAAGATGCGCAAGTTCGCGCTACCAATATCCAGCATAGCAATCATCAAATGAAATTTACTGCAGTAATCGGCGTAAATGGCTCTGCCCGCAGACTGGATATCACGCTGAATTTGCCCGGATTGCATAATATACAGAACGCCTTGGCAGCGATTGCGGTCGCCAATGAAATTTGTGTGCCTGATGCCGCCATAGTCAAGGCATTAGCGGAATTCAAGGGTGTGGAGAGACGCTTTCAACAGTTTGGAGAAATTAGATTATCAATGCAGAAGAGCTTTACATTGATTGATGATTACGGTCACCACCCGGCGGAAATGGAAGCAACCATGAAAGCAGCGCGAGGTGCCTTTCCGGGCAGGCGTTTAATCGTTGCGTTTCAACCACATCGCTACACGCGGACACGGGATGTGTTTGAGGATTTTACTAGAGTTTTGTCACAAGCTGATGTGCTGCTGTTAACAGAAGTGTATCCCGCAGGCGAAGACCCCATTGTTGCCGCTGATAGTAAATCCTTAGCCCGTTCAATCCGGGTGCTGGGAAAAGTGGAACCTATTTATATTGAAGATATTGATGATTTGTCAATCGCCATTCTCGATGCTGTGCAGAATAACGATATCGTTCTGGTGATGGGAGCAGGCTCAGTAGCAAAGGTGGCTCCACATATTGCGCAAATGGAAAGCAAGTTAATAGTAGTCAATGGTAATGATTATTGAGGGCCAATGAGTAATGACCGGCTTGTCAGAAAACGCAAGAACAAATATACCAGCAACAGATCTGGCGTTTATTGAAATGAATATGCCATTGATATGCCGCGGGGAAATGCGTGTTGATGAGCCTATGAGCCGACATATTTCATGGCGCACCGGCGGTAATGCGCGGCGTTACTATATGCCTGTAGATTTGGATGATTTTGCGGACTGCCTGCGGGAATTTTCGTATGAACCTATCTTTGTGATTGGATTGGGCAGCAACTTGCTGGTTAGAGATGGTGGAATTCAAGGTACTGTCATAGCACTGCATGCTCAATTAAATGATTTGCAATTGATTGAGCACAATCAATTCGATGGGCTCATTTACGCAGGTGCTGGTGTGGCGTGCGCAAAAGTGGCGCGCTTCGCTGCCAAACATGATTTAGCTGGTGCAGAGTTTCTGGCAGGGATACCCGGTACGGTCGGCGGAGCGTTGGCCATGAATGCGGGCTGTTATGGATCAGAAACTTGGGAATTTGTCGAGCGGGTACAAGTTGTCAATCAGGAAGGGCGAATTTTTATACGCACTCCGGATGAGTACGCGATTGGTTATCGCAGTGTAAAGCTGCATCAGTCGTCAAATGGCAATAACCTGGAATGGTTTGCGGGGGGATATATCAAATTATCGCAAGGAGAGCAGGCAGAATCACGGCAGCGAATCAAACAATTGCTGGCGCAACGCATTGCAAGTCAGCCGCTCAACCTGCCAAACGCCGGATCGGTGTTTCGCAATCCGCCGGGAGATCATGCAGCGCGTCTGATCGAGGCCAGTGGGTTGAAAGGGTGTTGTGTGGGTGGTGCGATGGTATCACCTCAGCATGCTAACTTCATTGTTAACATGGGCAATGCAAAGGCAGCGGACATCGAAGCCTTGATCTTGATGGTGCGCAATAGAGTTAGAAAAGCAACGGGGATCGAGTTGATCCAGGAAGTTCGAATCATTGGCGATGCCAGGAGACTGACATAGTGATAAGTCATAATTTTGGCAAAGTGGCTGTTTTGCTTGGCGGTCGATCCGCAGAGCGTGAAGTTTCTTTGCAAAGCGGTCAAGCTGTTCTGGACGCGCTGATTCGAAGCGAAGTGGATGCTTATTCATTTGATCCGGCGGAGCAAGCACTTGAAGACCTGCTGCGGCAAAGTTTTGATCGTGCGTTTATCGCACTGCACGGACGTTTTGGCGAAGACGGCACCATTCAAGGTGTGCTGGAATGGATGAGGTTGCCTTATACTGGCAGCGGGGTGATGAGTAGCGCCTTGGCTATGGACAAATGGCGTACTAAATTATTATGGCAAGCAGTAGGCATTCCATCTCCACGGTATGTACTATTACAAGCCGACAGTAATTTTGAAGAGGTTTCCGAATTGCTGGGATTGCCATTGATTGTTAAGCCGGCGCGAGAAGGTTCCACAATCGGCTTAAGTAAAGTGACTCATAAAAATGATTTGTTGCCTGCTTATCAATTGGCGGCCCAGTATGATGCTTTAGTGCTGGCCGAAGAATTTATCGTGGGCAAGGAGTTAACGGTTGCCATTCTGGGTGAAACACCTCTGCCTATAGTGAGAATAGAAATAACGGGTGAACTTTATGATTATCAGGCCAAGTACGTATCGAATGACACTCAGTATTTCTGCCCCAGCGGTTTATCGGATGAGCTGGAACTAGAGATTCAAGCCCAAGCCTTGCGGGCTTATAACGTATTGGGCTGCCATGGCTGGGGTAGAGTTGATTTGATCCTGACACAAACCGGGCAGTTTTATTTTCTTGAGGTGAATACGTCTCCGGGCATGACTAGCCATAGTCTGGTTCCTATGGCAGCCAAGACTGCGGGAATTTCATTTGAAGACCTGGTGATGAGAATATTGGATTTATCTCATGTGGAATAACCATCATGCTCTGGATTTGTTAGCCAAATCATTATTTGCCATGGTGGCAATGGCAGTGTTGTATGAAATCGGTATGCAGCTAATCAGGCCGCCGCTGTTTCCGATAAAAGAAATTAATCTGCAGGTTGTTCAGGGTACAGAAGATAATAATTCACAATTACAGAATGTTACCTATGCACAAATAGAGAATCTCGTACGCAAAGAGATCGAGGGAAATTTTATTTCAGTTAATTTAACCGCATTGCGAGAAGCTTTTGTAAAATTACCATGGGTACGGGATGCCCGTGTAAATCGGGAGTGGCCTCACGGATTAAATGTTACGTTAGAGGAACATCAAGCATTGGCATATTGGGGAAGTCAGGCCTTGGTGAATACTCATGGTGAGGTATTTCGAGTTACCGCTGATGTGGATTTGCCAGTTTTTATTGGCCCAAATGAAGCCAGTGCTCTTGAAGTAACGCAGCAATATAGACGTTTTAATCAAATATTAGCGCCTCTACAGCAGCAAATTGAACAAGTCATGTTGACGCAGCGTTATGCATGGCGCATTCATTTGAATACGGGGACGGTATTGGAACTGGGACGGAATGAGATTGAGGAGAGATTGATTCGCTATGTTTCAGTATATGACCACAGCATTGCCCGGTTAAATCAGCAAGAGTCACTGGTATATGTTGATTTGCGTTACCCCAATGGTTTTGCTATCCGCCTGCCCGAAACGATGCAACGAGAGCCTCATAAATCCGCTGTTAAGAGAGAAACGTGAGATAGAATTTAGATGAATAAAACTAGAGACAATAGAAATTTGATCGTCGGACTTGATATTGGTACATCAAAGATTGTAGCCATTGTTGCGGAAATCCTTCCAGAAGGAGGAGTCGAAATTATTGGATTGGGCAGTCATCCTTCACGCGGATTAAAAAAAGGCGTTGTGGCCAATATTGAAACAACCGTCAACGCGATTCAGCGTGCATTGGAAGAAGCGGAATTAATGGCGGACTGTAAAATTCATGAAGTATATACCGGGATAGCCGGCAGCCACATCAAAGGTTTTAATTCAAATGGCATGGTTCCTATCAAGGACAAGGAAGTCACCGAGAAAGACGTGGAGCGAGTCATGGAAGCGGCAAAGGCTGTCAATATACCCGCTGACCAGCAAATTCTACACGTTCTGAATCAGGAATTCATTATTGATGGCCAGGAGGATGTGCGCGAACCGGTCGGTATGAGCGGCATACGCTTGGAAGTGAAAGTACATATTGTGACAGGCGCAGTTTCGGCTGCACAGAATATCGTGAAATGCGTACATCGATGCGGTTTGGAAGTGCGCGATTTGATATTGCAGCCATTGGCATCAGCAATGGCCGTATTATCTGAAGATGAGAAAGATCTGGGTGTGTGCCTCGTCGATATTGGCGGTGGAACGACAGATATTGCGGTATTTACACATGGGGCGATTAGACATACTGCGGTGATACCCATTGCTGGCGATCAAATAACCAATGATATTGCGATGGCCTTGCGCACGCCGACCAAAAGCGCGGAGGATATCAAATGCCGCTATGGTTGCGCATTGAGGAGTCTTGCAGATACTAAAGAAATGGTTGAAGTTCCGGATGTGGGTAATCGTGGTTCGCGCCAGCTTTCCAAACAAACCTTGGCGGAAGTGATAGAACCCCGTGCGGAAGAGCTTTATTGTTTGGTGCAGGCTGAGCTACGTCGGAGTGGATTTGAAGAGCTGCTTTCATCGGGTATCGTAATAACCGGGGGGTCTGCTTCGCTACGCGGGATGGTGGAATTGGGTGAAGAAATATTTCATATGCCTGTGCGGCAGGGCTTGCCCAATTATCACGGCAATTTAAGGGAAGTAATCCATACGCCTCGATATTCGACAGGGATTGGTTTAATTCTGGCAGGTATGCAACAGATGCAGCATCAACATGGTTCAAGATTACAAGGAGGTTCTGCCAAGCAGATTTTCTCCAGAATGAAGGGGTGGTTCCAAAGAAACTTTTAATTAGAAATCTCAAGGGTTGTATTAACAGTCAGGCAGCTTTAATTTCAATGTACTAAAAGGAGAAACAATATGTTCGAAATCATGAATAACGATACTCAAGAGGCGGTCATCAAAGTTGTTGGTGTGGGTGGCTGCGGAAGCAATGCTGTGGATCATATGATCCAGAATGGAATGCAAGGCGTTGAGTTTATCAGTATGAATACTGATGCGCAGGCATTGAAAACTAATAAAGCTCCAACGATCTTGCAATTGGGCACAGGAATTACCAAAGGATTGGGTGCAGGCGCTAACCCTGAAATCGGACGTGAAGCTGCACTTGAGGATCGTGATCGTATCGCTGAATTGATACAGGGTGCAGATATGCTGTTTATTACCGCCGGTATGGGGGGAGGTACAGGTACAGGCGCAGCGCCGGTCGTGGCGCAAGTTGCGAAAGAGATGGGTATTTTGACCGTAGCGGTTGTCAGTAAGCCTTTTTCATTTGAAGGGAAACGTCTGGTTGCAGCTAAAGCGGGTATGGAAGAACTGTCTCAGCACGTTGATTCATTGATTGTTATTCCTAACGATAAACTAATGATGGTGTTGGGTAATGACATCTCTATGTTGGATGCATTCAAGGCAGCTAACGATGTGCTTCACGGTGCAGTAGCCGGAATCGCGGAGGTTATTAATTGTCCAGGCCTAGTAAATGTTGACTTTGCCGACGTCAGAACGGTTATGTCTGAAATGGGTATGGCAATGATGGGCTCGGCGATAGCTATGGGTGTTGATCGCGCAAGAGTGGCTGCGGAACGTGCTGTTTCGAGTCCATTGCTGGAAGATATTTCTTTGTCAGGCGCGCGTGGTATTTTGGTAAACATTACAGCCAGTCAAACACTGAAAATGCGTGAAGTACATGAAGTAATGAATACAATTAAGGATTTGACTGCTGAAGATGCCACAATTATTGTAGGTACAGTTATCGATGAAGGTATGACTGATAATTTGCGTGTGACGATGGTAGCTACAGGACTAGGCAGTCTTGTTGGTCAGAACCAGAACCAAAATTCTCCATTAACCGTTGTACATACTCGTACCGGAACCGATGACAGGGATTCCATTTTTTCTGCTGAAGAGCCAGCTGTTATGCGCACAGGCAGAAGAAGCAATGCCACCGTGGCAGCTATGCGCCAATCAGGTGTAGATCCTATGGATATTCCAGCTTTTTTAAGAAGACAAGCGGATTAATCAGCCTTATTTTTATGATCTTGAGAATACATTACTGACTCGAAAGCGGTACATTGAAAAGAATAATTGATACCCCGCTTCCTGTAGCGGGGATCTTTTATGAACTTTTTGAAAATGTGCTGTGATAAAGAATGATCGAATCATTCATATATGTATGTTTTCCTGACAGTGTTCTGGACGAAATAGTGATGTAGTATTGCGCGCTGCTGATGCATTTTATTTTTTAGCACCTTAAGGCTTATTCCAGCTTTCCCTGCCACTGTTAACAACCTTTCTTTCTTGATTATTCCTTACTACTGAAATAACTCTATTTTTCCGTAAGTTTGATTTATTATCAGTAATTTGTCGAATTGTGGCGGTATTGCTCGTAGTTTGACCGACTTTAAAAATGGAAATTGCTCCGGTCAGATCCTTGGCTTGATTTTCCAGAGATTCTGCGGATGCTGCAGCTTCTTCCACCAACGCAGCATTCTGCTGTGTAACTTCATCCATTTGTGTAACTGCTTGATTGACCTGCTCGATGCCTGAGCTTTGTTCTTGGGAGGCGGCTGTAATTTCCGACATAATTTCAGCAACATGTTTAATCGAAGTAACGATTTCCTCCATAGTCTTGCCTGCTTCATTTACCAAATTGGTTCCATTTTCAACTTTTTCCACCGAGCTATCGATAAGGTTTTTTATTTCCTTAGCTGCCGCTGCGCTTCGTTGAGCCAGATTTCGAACCTCTGTAGCAACAACAGCAAACCCCCGGCCTTGTTCGCCAGCACGAGCAGCTTCTACAGCCGCATTCAAAGCAAGAATATTGGTCTGAAAAGCAATTCCGTCAATTACACTTATAATGCTTGCAATCTTATTGGAGCTCTCACTAATCAAAGACATTGTATTAACCACGTCATTCATTAACTGACCTCCCCGAAGCGCAATATTACTTGCGTCTGTCGAGAGTTGATCAGCCTGTCTGGCATTATCGGCATTTTGTTTTACTGTAGAAGTAAGTTCCTCCATACTGGATGCAGTTTCTTCAAGTGATGAGGCTTGTTCCTCTGTACGCTGTGATAAATCCAGATTACCACTGGCTATTTCACTGGATGCCTGACGCACTGATTCAGCGCTGTTGCGAACATCTGAAACGGTTGCTCTGAGATTAATGCCCATTTGCGTAAGGGATTTAATCAAAACACCAAACTCATCCGAAAACTTATTGGTGATTTTGGATTGCAGATCGCCAGCAGCGAGGGTATTCGCTATTTCAATAGCTTTATTCAAAGGTTCCAGCGTATTTCGCCTTATCAAGAATCCAGCTAAACACATTAATAAAGTACCGCTGGTGGCGGTAGTTAAAATAAAATCATCTAACCATGAAGTTGTTGCTGTTTGCGTTAACCCCCACCAAGCAGCACCTACCGCACTTAATAACAGGAGTGTTGGTATAGACAAATACAGTGCGATACGCTTACCCAAAGTCATTTTAAGAATTGAGGTAACCTTGCCAATAAAATCGGTACGAGCAATGCCGCCATTTTCAATTTTTAGATTTCCAGCTGTCCCATTAATAAATTGACGATATATTGGCGCGATTGTTTCGATTACTTGACGAGAGGGCTTTGTGCGCACAGATAAATAGCCAACAATAGATCCATTTTCTATCAGGGGTGTGGCGTTACCAAGAACCCAATAAAAATCTCCATTTTTACGGCGATTCTTAACCAGGCCAGTCCATGGTTTGCCAGCTTGAAGTGTTCTCCATAAATCTTCAAATGCCTGTGGTGGCATATCAGGGTGCCGCACAATGTTATGCGCTTTACCTATCAGTTCTTCTGTCGAGAATCCACTAACATCAATAAAAGTCTGATTTACATAGGTAATACGTCCCTTTGTGTCAGTCGTGGATAAAATTAGGGTATCATCTTCAATAGGATATTCTGTGTTAGAAACTGGCAGATTTACTCTCATCGCTGTCATCCTTCCTGTATTTATAAAATTTTGTAAGCAATGCAGCGGCCTATATTTTAAAAAATGAAATACTGATAGCGAGAGTATTGATCTAGATCAAATGTGGTGCAAATAAAGTTTTGTAACAATATGGGGAGCCTAATGATTGACGTTTCTGTTTTGTTTACTTGGTAGTGTTGTCGAATTGTGAAAGTATTGCTTGTAGCCTGGCTGACCATTAAAAATAAAAACTACTCCAACCAGGTATCAACAGAAATGAATTATTGATATCAAAATACAGTAAAAGTCTGCTCCGGATAAATCCGTTTAATGAAATGGCAATTACTTAATCATACTGATGAGATTTCTATTTTCATGAAGTGTTAGACGTAGTCCTAATTGTAGCAATTTATCCCAAGCGTCTCCCTGTGCCACCCCTTTAATCATCCGATCTATCATTGCAGCATCGGATAAGCCCTGCATTAATACTTGCAGGCTGATGCGCTTGGCTGCAGCTTGTACTGATTTTTGCCGATCACCCCAGATTCTGGCGGTTTGTAGTAGCTGAACGGGTGATTGACCCGTGTCGAGGCCCTTGCGGATGATAATGAGTTGTCGTATTTGTTCAGTTAAGGTGGCGAGAATGAGTAACGGAGCAACACCTTCAGCCTGCAAACCAGTCAGGATACGGATAAAGCGTGCGGAATCCGCATTGATCATGGCGTCTGATAATTGAAATGCATCATAGCGTGCTACATTCAGCACCGCATCTTTGATTTGCTCGAAAGTTAAAATGCCGCTGGGGTAGAGCAATGCGAGTTTCTGAATTTCCTGGTGTGCGGCGAGTAAATTGCCTTCCACTTGATCCGCAAGAAATTGCAGCGTGGCAGAATTAGTTTTTTGTTGCTGTTTGTCAAGACGTTGTCCGATCCAGATGGGTAGCTGGTTACGTTCTATTGGGTAGGCCTGGATTAGAACGCCGGAGGTTTCAAGTGCTTTGAACCATCGAGTTGCTTGTCCTTGTTTATCGATCCGGGGTAGCGTGATGAGTGTCAGCGTGTCTGGGGGCAGGGTATCGCAATAGGTCTCAATGGCTTTACCGCCTTCCTTGCCGGGTTTGCCGGAAGGGATACGAATATCCATAATTTTGCGCTCACCAAACAAGGACAGGTTATTGCCGGTATACAGCAGATCAAACCAATCGAAGTGCTGATCTACAGTGAAGACTTTGCGTTCGGTGTATCCATGCTGGTACGCGTGAGCGCGAATCAGGTCCGCAGCTTCCAGAATCAGCAGCGGTTCGTTGCCAAATAAAGTGTATAGAGATGCAGTTTGCTTTTGCAGGGATTGCGATAATTGCTCAAGCTTTATGTGCATGGTAAAGATACATTACGCGAAACGATCACAGGATTACTGCGTGCTTTCCGCGGGAAACTTAATCGTCGATAAACGCCACAGGATCTGTTGAATTGCGTCGGATTGCATATCTTTTAGCAATATCCTCTCTTCCGCTTCCTTAGCTAGGATTTGTGCATCCAAAAACGGTAGAACCCGGGTTAAGGATATTTCAGTATTCGGCACGATTTCGATGCCTTTATTATCCAATACGCGATAATTTACCCGGTAAATCAAATTAAAATCCCGTACGCGGCCACCACCGGACAAAGATAAAATGGCTCTTTCATTTATCGCACTGATAATGTCCAGGGTTGCTTTCGCTTCTGCAGCGCTTTGAGATAAACGGGTTGTCGGTGTGGCTTTGATCATGCGCTCCATCTCTATACCGATCGTATGTCCTTCCGGCGCCGTAACATATATTGTCTTGAACGGTAGCGCGGCGGCTTGTCCGCGCAGCTTAAACCCGCAGGCTGTCAATAATAAAATCACAACGATCAGGATAAGAAACTGCTGTTTATGTATTTTTACCATGGACCAAGGGTGTGAATTAGTTATACAACGATATTAACCAGTTTTTTAGGTACGATAATGATTTTTTTAATAGCTTGCCCATCAGTAAATTTCTGTACCTGCTCATTAGCCAGAGCGGCTTTCTCCACGGCTTCCTTGTTTGCATCCTGGGCGACGCAGATTTGCCCGCGCAGCTTGCCATTGACTTGCACGATCAGTTTGATTTCGTCTTGCACCATTGCGGTATTGTCTGGTTGGGGCCAAGATTGCGCAAAAAGCTCAGTTCCCGGTCTTAGCTCATGCCAAAGTTCATGACAGATATGCGGCACAATCGGGGACAGCAATAGTACGATATTCTCCAAAGCTTCCTGCATCAGATTGCGGCTGACGGGATTGTTATCCTGGCATTTCACCAAGCCATTCATAAGTTCCATTACAGCAGCAATGGCGGTATTGAACGTGTGGCGACGCTCCAGGTCATCTGTTACTTTAACAATGGTGTGGTGCAGTTGGCAACGCAGGTCCTTGAGTTCCGGGGATAACGCCTGGTGTAAAGCGGGATCGATCTTGATCACACCAGATTGAAGATGGATATAAGCCTGTCGCCATAAACGTTTGAGAAAACGGTAAGCGCCATCGACACCAGTATCGGCCCATTCCAATGTTTGGGTCGGTGGACTGGCGAACATCATGAACAGGCGGGCTGTGTCGGCGCCATACTCTTGCACTAGGTTTTGCGGATCAACGCCATTATTCTTGGACTTTGACATGGTACCGATCCCGCCCGATTCGATCGGCTGATTATCCGCCAATAAAATTGCGCCGCAACGTTTACCTTGCTCATCATGCTGAATCTGAACCTCGGAGGGATTGTAATAGACAATTCTTCCGCTGGCAGTTTTGCGATAAAAAATTTCATTCAGCACCATGCCCTGGGTCAGTAGATTGGCAAACGGTTCGTCCAGAGCCAATAAGCCAAGATCGCGCATGACCTTGCTCCAGAAACGCGAATACAGCAAATGCAAAATGGCGTGCTCAATACCTCCGATGTACTGATCGGCCGGCAGCCAGTAATTAACGCGCTCGTCGGTCATTGCCTGGTGCTGATCCGGGCAAGCATAGCGTGCGTAATACCAGGATGAATCAACAAAGGTATCCATCGTGTCGGTTTCCCGGCGCGCGGATTTACCGCATTTGGGGCAGGCGCATTCGTAAAAAGACGGTGTTTTTGCTAATGGATTGCCGGAACCATCGGGTACCAGATCCTGTGGTAATACGACCGGCAGCTGATCGTCCGGAACCGGCACCACACCGCAATCGGCACAATGGATCAGTGGAATCGGACAGCCCCAGTAACGTTGGCGCGAAATGCCCCAATCGCGCAAACGATATTGCACGCGTTTGTTGCCCAAGCCTTTTTTTTCAAGGTCAGCAGCAATGGCATCTACCGCAGTACTATGACCGAGGTTATTGTATTTACCTGAATTGATACAAACGCCGATTTCTTTGTTTGCATACCATTCTTGCCAGTGAGTGGTAGAAAAAGGTGTATCAGTTCCGTAGTTATCATCACTAAACGCCCCTTCCCGGCTTTTTGTAATAACTTGTGCGATAGCAAGATCATATTTTTTTGCAAATTCAAAATCGCGTTCATCATGCGCAGGAACCGCCATCACTGCACCTTCGCCGTATCCCATCAAGACATAATTAGCAACCCACACGGGTAACTTCTGTTCACTGAGAGGATGGATTACGAATAAGCCGGTATCCATGCCTTTCTTTTCTTGAGTGGCCAGATCCGCTTCCTTGGCGGAACCGAGTTTGCATTCCTGAATGAAAGCTTGCAGGGATGGATTGTTCTGAGCGGCATGCAGCGCAATCGGGTGTTCGGCGGCGATGGCCACGTAGGTTGCACCCATCAGCGTGTCCGCGCGGGTAGTGAACACCTTCAAGTCTTGCGGCGTACCGGACGCGGTATCGGCGGGGAAGGTAATGTCGACGCCGTAGCTTTTACCGATCCAATTGGCTTGCATGGTTTTGACTCGTTCCGGCCAGCCGGTCAGTGTATCCAGAGCATTAAGCAGTTCGTCCGCATACTGCGTAATTTTTAGATAATACATCGGGATTTCGCGTTTTTCCACTGGAGCTCCGGTACGCCAGCCGCAGCCATCAATCACTTGCTCATTGGCCAGCACGGTTTGATCAACCGGATCCCAATTGACCGTGCCGGTGGTCTGGTACGCCAGCCCCTGTTCCAGCATGCGCAAAAATAGCCACTGATTCCAGTGATAATAACTTGGGTCACAAGTAGTAATCTCACGTTCCCAGTCGATGCTTAATCCCAGACTTTTTAGTTGCTTGCGCATGTAGGCAATGTTGTCGTAGGTCCATTTGGCGGGAGAAACATTATTTTGCATCGCGGCATTTTCTGCAGGAAGGCCAAATGCGTCCCAGCCCATCGGTTGCAGTACGTTGAAGCCCTGCATACGGTGGTATCGTGACAATACATCACCGATGGTGTAATTTCGCACATGTCCCATGTGCAATTTGCCTGAAGGGTAGGGGAACATCGATAAACAGTAATATTTTGGTTTTCCGGGAGTTTCCATTGCCTTGAATGCGGATATGCTATCCCAATATTGCTGCGCGTTTTTTTCGATTTCCTGGGGATGGTATTTTTCTTGCATGAACGTGAAGTCTAGCTTTTACTTGAGATAGCTAATTATACCGTGATGTATCCGGATGAATTGTGTCTATTATTAGCTCATATTGACAGAAGCAATATTTGTTTGATCTTATCAGGGATTCTTTTTAGCGGAATAAGCCCCATTAGAGTTTCGATTTAAATGCATTATCAATATCCTAAGATTACTTGTATTATGTTTTTTAGAACTGACACGATAATCCTGCGCGCAAACTAATCCAGACGAAAGCCGATTTTAAGCTTTACTTGATAGTGCGCAACTTTGCCATCAACGATATGGCCGCGTGTTTCCACAACTTCAAACCAATCCAGGTTACGCAGGCTTGTGCCGGCTTTTGCAACCGCTTGTTGGATGGCATGATCACTGCTTTGGGTTGACGAGCCAACAATTTCTATAATTTTATAAACATGATCGCTCATTCTGGCTACCCTTTCCTTTCTATTGTCGAGAATTGAGTTATACCATATTCTTGCTATCAGGCGCATGAGTCGTTTTGTTCATTATTAACCCAAAGAATTTGCATGTCCTTGCGATTGAAAGATGTATCATCTTAAAATCGAATGAAAAATTTCACTGATCCAATATATGGAGAATATTAATCATGAAGTTTAGATTATTACTAATTTTATTCATTATCCTTTTACTTGCAGCTTGCGCAACCACGCCAACGGGGAGAAGCCAGCTAGCTTTTATGCCTGACAGCGAGCTTGATGCTATGGGATTACAGGCATTCACTACGATGAAGAATGAAAAATCAATTAGTCAGAATACGCGAGAAAATCAGTTTGTACGTTGCGTTGCAAATACTATTACACGCGAGATTGGAGGAGATTGGGAAGTGGTGGTGTTTGAAGACAGCACGTTGAATGCCTTTGCTTTGCCGGGAAACAAAATTGGTGTTCATACCGGATTGGTTGATCTTGTCGATAATCAAGATCAGTTAGCTGCCGTGATCGGTCATGAGATTGGTCATGTGCTGGCGAAACATAGCAACGAACGGATGTCGCAGAAATTAGGTGCGCAAATGGGGATGTCAATCATCGCGGCAGTCGCTGCACCGACTACTCCCATGGGGCAAACCGCATTAGGTTTGCTTGGGGTTGGTACACAATATGGTTTAATTATGCCGTTTAGTCGCCTGCATGAAAGTGAAGCCGATACAATGGGCATTGAATTAATAGCGAAGGCCGGATTTAATCCGGAAGAAAGTATTACATTATGGCAGAAAATGGCACAGGCTAGCCAAGGCGAACAGCCAGCTGAATTTCTGTCGACTCATCCGTCTCATGAAACCCGCATTGAAGATTTGCGGGCACTCTTACCTAAGGCGAATAAGATGATGCAGCAAGCACGTGCAGCCGGTAAAAAACCTAATTGCAAAAAATAAGAACTCATTGCTTAGGCTCTGATTCATGTGCCGGGAAATCCAGTTCAACTTTTGCACCGTCTGGATCATGACAAAATAATTGCCAGATTTCCAATCCTTTGAGGCGTTGCAATTCATAATCGATATTGTATTGTTTTAAGGTATCAACCATGGCTTGTAGATTGGATGCGGTAAAAGCCATGTGGTCTATGACCCCCGCGGCGTTGATTGGCATAGATCTGCCCGCCATGATATGCAGTATTGCTCGATCTCCAACATAAAGCCATGCACCTGGAAATGCAAAGGGTGGGCGATAGCCTTCTTTAAGTCCTAAGATATTGATGTAGAAAGCTTTACTTTTTTCTAAATTGTTACTTAATACGGTGAAATGATTCATATCTATTACAGTCATTTTTATTCTTTCCTATAAATATAGCTATGTAACATGGTGTTATGTAGTGAACTAAACGAATAAATAAAATCGAAACGACCCAAGAATTCATTTGATTGGGTAATTCTCCCCTATATCAGAGGTGCAATACAGTAGAATTTTCTATTCTAAACGAAGAGGAATTTTACTGATGAAGAAGCAACGATTTACGGAAGCCAGATCGTGCAAATATTGAGGCAAGCTGAGGTATTCTGATTTTCATGGAATCCGAAGTTTCATAAAACTGAAGAGATGAAATGGAGGATAAAGGTGGAATAATCGCGTAATCAATATAGCCAGGAATTTTGGTAACAATCAGTCAAGTTTTTAAAGAAAGTGAATTAACTCTGGTTAAAGCAGGGAAACGGCTGTTATTACCCACCAAGGGAACATTAAAGAATTGGATTTATGCTGATAAACAAGGTGAATTCGCAACTGAGAGGTAACCATCATAAGCCGCTGACCGAACTTGAGTCAGAGCAATCCAGAATCAAATGGGGGAGTTAGCACAAGTCAAGATGGAGTGTGATTTCATAAAAAGTGTGATGGAGATTCAACCGGTCATTGCAACACTGCTGAAATTTTCTGAGAGTGACTTTCATGTCGGGAGAGTACGTTCACCTAGTGAGAAAATGCCAGGTTGGAATTAGAAATACTAGCTTCACACCGACGTAAACAAGAAACCTACAGTGCAAAGCGCTTGCTAGCGGAACGCGGTGTACAGGCCACGCATACCATGTTGCGGAAGAAGCTCTGGGCTTGCGCTGTAAACAAAGGCCAAAATTCAAGGTAACGACCGATTCTAAACACAATTTGCCAGTTGCACCTAATATTCTGAACCGGGAATTTGCTGTTAATGCGCTTGGTGAAGTATGGATCAGTGCTATCCTCTATATTCCTACGGCCTTGTATTTGGCTGGAATAAAACAGCTGTTTAATGGTGAACTGGTGTGGGTTATGCCATGAATGAGAGAATGATAAAGAGCTTGGTTATGTAGGCATTATTTCGTGTAGCTGCCGTAAACATCCCGATGAGGAACTCATTCTTTACTCAAATAGTAAGAATACGCATACCAGATTTCAATAATGGATTGACTCAATGCGATTTCTAAGCGCCTGAAAAGAACTAATTATATGTTGCTTAGTATAGATAAGATTTTCTTACGCTACTCTTACATATGGTATGAAATTAAAAAGTACTTAGAAAATTAATCTCTAAGTGCATAATTACTGGTGGGTCTGGCTGGACTCGAACCAGCGACCAAGGGATTATGAGACGCAACTATTAAATTAGAACTTAATATAATCAATTACTTGAAACGCTTGCCAAGCACAAAACCAGTATCAAACAACCTCAAGTAATGCTATTTCTGCAGCACTTTGGCACAAATTTGACACAGTGAGTTTTATGATTACTTAGCAATGACTGTTTCAATATCTGTTTGCTGCTTCAATTTGCAAATCATGCTTATCTATGCCAAGATTAATTATGATTACTTCTGATTAAGGAATATGAAATGGCAAGTGAAACAGGACGCATGAGTGTATCAGTGACACCAGAAAAACAAGAAAAACTGGATGCTGTGGCACACAGTCTGGATCGTTCCAGAAACTGGCTAATTAATCAGGCTATTGATCACTATCTGGAAATTTACGATTGTCAAACAAAAAAAATTCAAGAACGTTTAGATATTGCTTCAGGAAAAAATGCAAAATTTCATTCAAGTGATGATGTTGATTCCACGATAGATAAATTCAAAGCATGAGCACTGTTGTATGGTTAGATGAAGCACTCGAAGATTTAAAATTAATTGGTGAGTATATTGCTCAAGAAAACGCTAATGCTGCCTATAATGTTTTAATTAAAATAAAAGCTACTGCAGATAATCTATCGCTTCACCCCGAAATTGGTCGCTCAGGTCGTGTGTTCGGTACACGCGAGATAGTAATAAGTGACCTTCCTTACATTCTTGCCTATCAAATAACCGACAGAGATATTCGCATATTGGCTGTCATGCATACATCCAGAAAATGGCCTGAAAATTTTAAACATTCTTGATAGCAATACTTTTCTAAATTTTTACAATATGTTTCGAGATAGGAACGGTTCACACTTGATGCAACAATTCTTGTTGTGCTTACCAAGGTTACCGGAATCATTGCTGGTTATTTTGTAGCGAAAACATCACTTTCTTCTAGATAGTGTAGTCATGAGATAAAAGATATGAGATTCTTTTAGTGAAGGAGGATTTTATATGACACAAGTACATCGCAGGCACGATATATCGGATAAGGTTTGGGCATTGCTGGAGCCGCATTTACCTGGACGGGAAGGTAGTTGGGGCGGTATAGCAAGAGATCATCGTCAATTTATTGATGTGGTTTTCTGGATTATTCGCACGGGTGCGCCATGGCGTGACTTACCGCCGGATTATGGAAATTGGAGTAACACGCCACCGACGTTTTATCCGTTGGCGTGATAAGGGAGTATGGGAAAGATTACTGGAAGTTCTGATTGACGAAGAACCGGATTACGAATGGCTAATGATCGATGCTAGCCATTGCAAAGTGCATCCGCATGCGGCAGGTGCAAAAGGCGGCAATCAAGATATGAGTCGCACAAAAGGGGGCTCAACACAAAGATACATCTGGCCGTGGATGCGCATGGTATGCCGCTCAGAATTATTATTACGGAGGGTACCAGCGCAGATTGCACACAGGCTGATCGCCTGATCGAAGGGCTTGATGCTGATTATTTGCTGGCAGACCGTGGTTATGACAGCAACGCAATTATTGAACAGGCAAGGAGGCAGGGTATAAAAGCCGTAATCCCCCCAAAGAAAAACCGCACAGCACAAAGGTTTTACGACAAAGAACTCTATAAATTACGGCATCTTGTCGAAAATGCTTTCCTCCATCTCAAGAGATGGCGTGGGATCGCCACAAGATACGCCAAAAACACCGCATCTTTCCTCGCCGCTGTACAGATCAGATGCATCGCTCTCTGGACAAATATCTCATGACTACACTATCTAAGGATATTGCTTCATACTAGTAAATTATGTATTGTCTTGAACTTAAAATTCCACCGGCTATAGTGGTTATTTTGTTTGCAGTAGTCATGTGGTCTGTTTCATCGATGAATCCATGGGCGGTGATTCAAATTCCGGGTAAGGATTGGATGGCAGGGGCATTATGGATAATAGGTTTTGCATTGATCATTGTCGCTGCCGTTGAATTTATTTCAGCAAAAACAACAGCAAATCCATTGACTCCTGGATTAGCTACTTCGATAGTCACCATCGGTGTCTATAGATTGAGCCGAAACCCTATGTATGTCGGATTTTTGTTGATGCTTGCGGCATGGGGCGTATTTTTAGCAAATGTCCTGTCTATTTTGTTGCTACCGCTGTTTGTTGTGTATTTAAATCAATTTCAGATTATTCCGGAAGAGAATGCTCTATTGGTTAAATTTGGCGATGACTATGCCAGATATTTGAAATCGGTTCGCCGGTGGATATGATATTTCGCATGCTATTTTATAAAAGGACCTCCACGGGAACCTTGCGGTTTTGATTTAGTACGCTATTTCCCACTCCAGCAATATGACTTTAACACAGTAATTTGATGCAATTGATACTGTTACAACTGGAGTGGTTTAATGGCTATATATAGATCCAAAACTTTTATGCTTCCCGTTAAATTTACGCCAATCCATCTTAATAAGTTTATTGAAAAATCTAAGTCAAAAATTAGTCGCTAAATGATTAACTGCTGTTGGCCGCTTGCCTTGAAATGTTTTTCGCCACTCACTTGGTGTTACATCAAATCTATGCTTGAAATGTTGGCGCAGGGACGTAGCGGATTGAAAGCCTACCTGCTCTGCAACGGCATCAATCGGCAATGAGGTGGATTCTAGCAACTCCTGACTTCGCTGTAAGCGCTCAACCAGCAGCCACTCACCAACAGACATCCCTGTTGCCTTGTAAAACTGCCGCGTGAAAGTACGGTGGCTCATCATGATATAGTGCGAAAGTTCATCCAAACCATGTACTTTATTTAAATTGTTTCTCAAATAATCCAGAAGCATATTGATTCTGGCATCCTGTGTTGAAACAGGAACGGGCCGTTCTATAAATTGCGCTTGCCCGCCTTCTCTGTAAGGGGGAATCACCATACGTCTGGCCAGTTTATTAGCGATCACGCTACCGTAATGCTGACGAACCAGATATAAACAACAGTCGAGACCGGCTGCTGTTCCTGCGGAAGTAATCAAACGATCATCATCGACATATAACGCATTGCAGTCCAGTTTTACATCCGGAAAACGGCTGATGAAATCCTGTTCAAACTCCCAATGCGTGGCAGCCTTGTGATTTTTCAGTAATCCGGCATAAGCAAGCACATAAGTACCCAGACACAGCCCGACCACTTGGCTACCTCGTGCATGTGCCGTCACCAAGGCATCAAGCATTGACTGGTCTGGTTTTTCGGCAGGATCCCGCCAGGAAGGTACGATGATGATATCAGCCTGCGCCAGTTCATCCACACTTAGTGATGATTCAACACTCAACCCCTCATTCGAGCGTAGCTTTCCAGGTTCGTCTGCATAGATCCTGAGTTCAAATAATTTCTGATCATGTAAGAGGTCGCCGAAAATAATGCACGGTACCGATAAGTGGAAAGGGCTGAAATGGTTAAAGGCAATAACTGCAACTAATGGGACAGACATGATGAAACCTCGCTGAATAAACGCTAATTAAGCGCTCTTACCGTTCAAATACGATTATTCCTTATATTGTTTTTGTTTTGCAGCATTTAAGCAATTGTTCATATTGTGTAATATGACACTGATGCTTATATCAGACAATATTAAACAGTGACGCACCTGACAAGTCTGATTCATCATTCCGGTCTTGAATCAAAACATATATGATTCACCGTCTTCGGGTACTAATACCCGTTGCATCATTCCCTTTTCACTCAGAAACTCGCGCAGTTCCTTTCTGGATAACGTTGCGTGATTCACTGATTCCATGTGGCTGGCAATGATGGTTGCATCAGGTGCCGCTTTATAGACTTCGTAAACATCTTGCTTGCCCATGATGATCGATTCGTTACCGATGACTTGAGCGTCGCAACTATTGAGGACGACAACGTCGGGATGATATTTCTTCAGGTTATCTTCGACCGCCTGACACCAGATCGTATCCCCCGCAATATAAAATGTTTTCTCATCGGGATGTTTGAAAACGATGCCACAAACATCCCCCAGTAGTTCCTTCATATCTTCCAGCACTTTATCTTTACCATGCTGACCGGGCGTTTTGATCAGCGTAATGCCATCATAAACATTATTTTCGTCGAGAATTCGAATGTTGTTAAATCCTGCTGACCGGATCGATTGCGCATCTTTTTCGTGCTGTGTAAAAATCAGCATGTCCTTAGGAATTGCATTTTTAGCTGCATCGTCCCAGTGATCCGGATGATCATGGGTTAAGATAACTGCATCCACATCAATGATCTCGTTGATAGACATAGGTAATTCAGCCGTCGGATTGCGGATGTGATCGTTGATCGTCCCTCCAAATCCCGGCAATGCTCCCTTTTCTGCCAACCAAGGATCAATCAGTATTTTCTTGCCTGCATAATTAATTATAAGGGTTGCGTTTCTGATTTGCGTGAATTTCATTTTTATGTACTCCTCTATTAGTTTGTATGGAGGATATTATGAGTAAGCTGTTGAAAAATAGTCAGTGGCCTGCGGGACATTTCTCGCAACTTTCGGGCCAGAAGTTCTGATAATTATCAAGTCTGATTAGACGCATTCTTAACCAAAGTAGAAATGTTCGAACCGTTCCAGGACGACTCGATGTGTAGCAAAATCAAGATTGTTCGCGTAAGTAGCAACCCCACAAACAATGACCAACTCTATATAAAACCGATTAGTATATGATGGTTAAACATATTTACTTTTTATAGGAATATAGGCTTATAAAAGCTGCAGAATCTTTGTCTTATAGATCCTCAATATATTTACTTACTTAGAGCTTGCTAAAGAAGTATAAGCAGCTGATCTGGAGTACCCCGATATCGATTGGGTAATTCCATCTGATCGATCAATGCCACAACACGATCATCGGCAGCGCGAACACCCTCGGAATGTTTTACAACCATTCCGGCGACACGGCTATAACAATAAGCCTGTTTCCAGAGTTCGCTGGTCGCACAAAATCCGGGGTCGCAAATCGCCCCCTGCGGTCAAGTATCTCAAGGTGGCGCGACGGTTGTTTTCGTGGTTTCAGGCTGCACAGGGCGAATCGGGTTCGTTTGATCAATATCGCCTGGGGCAGTGGCTAGCTAACGCCGGGAAGGCGAACGACAGATGAACAGCGCGAAATTGGCAGCGAAGCAGCTTCTCTTTTTACAAGACTTGCGAAACGGTTCGCCTGGTTCCCGACAACTTTCAATAAACGGCTTGGTGAATCTTTACCAAAGCGTTCAATATTTTTCATGCCATCAGCAATACTGTAAGCACCAGAAGGAATAAAACCGAGGCTCAAGTAATTTGTAAGCACAAATCTGGTTCTATCTTTGAATTCTGCCAAGACTGTTTCTCGGCCATACATTTTGGCCTCTTCCATGAGCTTGAAGCTATCGATGACAAAGTCCTTATAAGGCCCAAAGATGTGAGAAAGGTCAGCTGTGCGCACAGCTTTAGCTGTGTTACCAAGCTCTTTATCTATATCTTCGGGTAGCTGTTCACCCATCTTTGTAAACATTATGCATGTTTGAACACCTCGGATACACGATTCTTCAAGCCCGTAATTTTGCAAAAGAACATCCATTATATGGGTTGAATACCCCTCTTTACTGCCATGCTTTTTCCAGATATCTGGCGTTATGAGGTCATGTGGGAAACCGGCGTCATGGCCCATGTAAGCAACCTTGGCGATGAAGGAGTTAATTGGGTTGCCTTTTGCCTTTTCTTGCTCACAAAGATTGTCGATGATGCCAAGACCATGCTCAATATGTTCATCCCAATTGTGATAGGGTAAACGCGGTTCATAAAAGGGCTTTAAATCACTCGAGAGTCGCTCCAGAAAACCAGCTTCATCATGAACTTCTTCGTTTGACATGACAAATTTCATAGGATTTGATTATATTCTCGCGTAGTCTCATAATAAAAAGTAATACCGAAGGTTAAAAACGTGCCATTTGCCTCATTACCGAGATAATCCTGAAAATGAAAAAGATGTTGCGTTAATTTAGCATCATCTGCGGTTTCAGATTAAATGAATTCAACATTTCGTAGAGAGTTCGCAGTTTTGACTTGGTATCATCCGTCACATTCTCACAGTCAATCACTCGCTTATAAGGCGCTTAGCGTGGTACGGCTTGTGATAGCGAGTTCCCATGCACTCCTATAATGTATCGAGCAGAAATGATTTGGGTCCGAGTATCCTTGGCCTGGTAATCAATATCGGCGCGGTGATTGCGCAGCTATAGCAGGAGAGCTACCGATACGAGGTGAAGATGTCGCGCGGTTTCCACCCTTCGTTCATGCACGGCACATGAATTAGTTAGGACGCTACGCTTTCGCAGTTCCTGAAGCGGTTACTCGAGACGAGCTACAGGCATTGCGCAATCTCAACGATGCAGATTACCGGGTTTTGCGTTCCATTGCGCCCTAAATCCCATGAACAAGATAGGCTGGCAGAATGTTTCAACATCCGTTACAGTAACAAATCCTGTAATATCTATCCTGTTCTTACTAAAGGGTTTGCTGCACGTATGCAAAATCATCTGGAGAGTAATGTCATACGGCGCGTGATGGTAGGAACCGACCGCTCCGAAACCGCCGACCAGGCCGTCCACTGGGCCGCCGGGTTCGCTGACCGCTACGATGCAGAGCTGTTCGTGGTGCAGGTGGTGGTGCCGCAGTATCCGTTCGTCACAGAATTCGGCGAAGCCGAACAAACGCGCGCTGCGGGTGACAACAATGAACTGGCGCACTTCGCGCGGCAGGTCGCCGGGGACCGCGGTCATGCCAGGGTCGTCATTGATGCTGATCCGGCATTGGCGATCGTTCGCGCCGCTGAGCAGGAGGCAGTCGATGTACTGGTGGTCGGCAATTTTGGCATGGCGGGTCGAAAAGAGTTTTTGCTCGGTAACATACCGAATCGCATCAGTCACAGTGCCCACTGCACCGTGATTATTGTAAACACCGCGCACTCTACCGATGAGCATGCATCGCACTCGGTGCGAGCTCATCTATCTAAGGGTGACACCCCGCCTTTTGAGCCTCCACTGGTAGCGCGTGCTACGCATATCGCAGCCGTGATGGCGAAACACGGCCTCACAGAGCTGTTCGGCCAATCCAACGAGCCGGATATGTCCATCCGCTGTCAGCGGGCCAAACGCTTACGTGCCGCCTTGGAAGAGCTGGGCCCGATATTTTCGAAACTCGGGCAAGTGTTGTCAACCCGCCCCGATCTCCTTCCAGTCGAATACATTGAGGAGCTTGCCCTGTTGCAATCCCGCGTGCCGCCAATGACTGAGAGCGAGGTCGTCCGGGTTTCTGAACAGGAATTGGGAGTCCCGTGGGAGGATGTATTCAAGTCGATCGACCCGAAGCCCCTCGCCGCCGGAACAATCGCTCAGGTCCATCGTGCGACACTCGAAAGTGGTGATCGGGTCGTAGTCAAGGTCCAGCGCCCCACCGCTCGTGCTGATATCGAACAGGATCTCGCCCTGCTCGAGGTGTTTGCGGAGAAAGTCGGAAAGCGTCCTGCGCTCAATCAGGTGATCGATATGGAGGCCGTGTTCAAACACCTTTCCACCTCGCTCCATCGTGAACTCGACTTCCGTCAGGAGGCCGACAACATCGGGCGGATGCAGGCGGTGCTCGCAGACTATGACCGTCTTGCCGTACCCAGAGTACACCGGGATCTGTCCACGTCTCGATTATTGGTGATGGAAGAGATCCAGGGCATACCGATCAAGCAGGCGCCGGCTGGTCCAGAGCGCATCCAGGCCGCTCGTCAACTGTTGGAGAGCTACTACAAACAGATCATCGTCGACGGCTTCTTCCATGCCGATCCCCACCCAGGCAATCTGATGTGGTGGAAGGATTGCATCTATTTTCTCGATTTCGGAATGGTCGGCGAGGTAGGGGCCGATCTTCGTGAGCATCTCTTGTTAATGTTGATGGCTCTTTGGCAGGAAGATGCCGGGTTTCTCACCGATGTCACATTGATGATGACGAGCGCCGTCAATAGCAGCGATCTCGATGTGGCCCGATTCCAGAGCGAGATCGGGGAAGTGATGGCAAAATATCGCACAGCCTCGCTTGCCGAGATGCAGATCGGGCCGCTTCTGCAAGAAATGAGCGCGGTCTCATTACGGCACGGAGTGCCGCTACCGGCTTCGCTCACGCTCGCCACAAAAGCACTTGCGCAGGTACAGCTGGCGACTGCCGAGCTTGATCCAGCACTTGATCCTTACGACGTAGCAGGTAAGTACTTGATGCGCTTAATGGTCAAACGCATGGGTAACGCACTCAATCCAAAGACATTCGTGTATCAATCGCAGAAGTTAAAAGTACGAGTTCTGCGCGTGGTCGAGGCGGTCGAAAACCTCGTCGGTGTTCGTCCTGGCGGCCCAAAGCTTGTGGTGAACTTCCGGGCCAATTCGCTGGAGGATATAGTGCGTCACACGGGACAACGGCTGGCGCTCGCCCTGACCGCTGCCGCAAGTGTTTTGGCTAGCGGATTCACGGCCACCTCGACGGTTGTTGCCGAGTGGGTGCCGATAACATTCGGGGTCGTCTCAGGTCTGCTGATCCTTGGCCTGGTTATCGATCTGCTGCGAGGGCGTTGACGATAAAAATGGTTCAAGAAGCAGGGTTGTTCTACGTCGAAGATTTCGTGCCACTGCGCTTGATCGAACGCAACACGGCTTTCTCGATCAGGTAGGCGATGACCATCATTACCATACCAATCAGTCGGTGTTCCATTTTTCGAGTAAAAGACCTTTTAGAGATCGTATTCATGGATGCATTGTTCATCATAGGTCTATTAATAATTAAAGGATTACGATCCGCAACGAGTAAATTCTTACGCTCAACGCAGTTAATCCTACCCTTGCCGGGTCGGAATATCCACCATCGACGTTGTCTATGATGAATGATCGTATATCAGCATGGCTGGATAACCTTGGTCTCAGTATATATCGCGAGTCGTTTCAGCACAATGCGATCACCTGGGATGTCCTACCCGAGCTGAATGAGGGCGATCTGGAGGCGATGGGTGTCTTACTGGGACATCGGAAAAAGCTCTTGCGCGCGATCGCTCAATTGCCACAGAGCGCTGAAGTTATGGGCCCGGGGTCTATACCCGTTGGCGTCATTCCGGAAGAGCAGCCATTCCCTCCCGAACGAGATCAAGCAGAACGTCGCCAGTTGACGGTGATGTTTTGTGATCTTGTGGATTCGACAGTACTGTCTAGCCGGTTGGACCCTGAAGACCTCCAGGACGTGATTCGACGATTTTTAGATGCTTGTAGCCAAACCATTGTTCGATTCAATGGCTATATCGCCAAATACATGGGGGATGGGATGTTGGTCTATTTTGGATACCCCCAGGCCCACGAACACGATGCGGAGCGAGCGGTACATGCCGGACTGGCTATTCTGGATACGGTGAGGACGCTTCATCAAGACAATCCCCATCCACAGTTTAGTATGGCTGCACGAATCGGGATCGCTACTGGTCAAGTCGTAGTCGGCGAACTTATGGGGCTGGACACCGCCAAGGAACGGTCAGTGTTCGGTGAAACCCCAAATCTCGCTGCCCGCCTCCAAGCACTGGCTAAACCCGATCAATTGATCATTGATCCGGCGACGAAACGGCTTGTCGGAAATGAATTCGAGTTCTTGGATCTTGGCGCCTTTTCGCTGAAAGGATTCGACACACCTATCCAAGCTTGGCAGGTTCTGAGTATCAGGCCGTCGGCCAGCCGGTTTGAGTCCTATCGATCCAGCCAATTAGCCAAATTCGTAGGCAGAGAACAGGAGATCTCACTCCTGTTGGGGCGCTGGCGCGAGGCCGTGGGCGGCGAAGGACAGGTCGTGCTCCTTTGCGGTGAGGCCGGGATCGGAAAATCGAGAATCGCCCGTAGTTTGTGTGACCGCCTCGCAAATGAACGGTACCAGTCGATTCAATTTCAATGTTCACCGTACCATACCAATACGGCGCTCTATCCGGCGACCACTTTTCTGCGGCAAGCTGCGGGGCTGGCCAGTCAGGACAGTGCCCAGGCACAACGGGAGAAGCTCGATGCCATGGCTCGCGAAAGCGGCATCGAGAACCAGGACACGGTGTCATTGCTGGCGGATCTGCTCTCGATCCAAGGCGATCATTGGGACCCACTGCTCGATGTGTTATCCGAAAAACGTAAGGACATGACGCTGGAAGCACTCGTGCAATATCTACAAGGACTGGCCGATCACGCCCCCGTGTTGTTCATTATGGAAGATGCCCATTGGCTGGATCCAACAACGCTGGAACTCATGACGAGAATCATTGGCCGCATCCGGCAGATGCGCGTGTTGTTGCTAATCACATTTCGCCCCGACTTCAAGCCGGTGTGGACGGAATATAGTCACGTAACGTCCCTGACGCTCAGTCGGTTGCCACGTCGACATAGCGCTGAACTCGTTGCGACGATGACGGGAGGAAAAGTGCTTCCGCCCGAGGTGCAGCAGGCGATTCTGGCGAAGGCCGATGGCATACCTCTCTATATAGAAACGTTGACGGAAAATGTGCTGGGATCCGGGCTTCTGGCTGAGGAAAACGATTCATTTACTTTGACGTGTCCCCTAAAGGGATTGCCCATTCCGGACAGTCTGCAAGCGTTGCTCATGGAACGGGTGGACAGGTTGGGGTCGGCCAAGAAAATTGTACAAACAGGTGCAGCAATTGGACGTGAATTCACCTACGAACTGCTGCAGGGCATTGTTGAAGTGCCGGATAACGAGCTGAAGAATGCACTTGACCTGATCGTCGCGACTGGGCTCATTTTCCAAGAGGGCGAGATACCCCTTGCGACCTATCATTTTAAGCATGCGCTGGTCCAAGACGCGGCCTACAACACCCTTCCCAAGAAATCCCGGCGATTACTCCATGCTCGCATTGCCAAAGCACTAGAGCATCGGTTCGCAGATCGGGTCACAAGGGAACCGGAACTCCTGGCGTATCACTATGAGCAGGCTGGATTGGCCGGTCCGGCCGTTGAGTATTACCATCGTGCGGCTCGTCGCGATGCAGAACGATCAGCCAATATCGAAGCACTCAATCATTTTAATAGGGCGCTGGATTTGCTAAAGGAATTGCCGGAAGGCTTGGAGCGAAATGCTTTGGAATTGGAGCTCCTTCTCGCACGCGGAGCCCCCTTGCTGTCCGTCAAAGGCTATGCATCCGACGACATGGAACAGAATTATCGAAGAGCGAAGGATTTGTTACAGGAGCACAGCAGCTTCGTGCAGCAGTTTCTAGCCATTCGGGGATTATGGGCATTTCATCTGGTCAGAGGGCACCTCGTCAATGCGCGCGGCCTAGCCGAAAATCTTCACGCGCTGGCTCACCGCGAGCAAAGCTCGGATCTACTGATTGAAGCTCACCATGCTTTGGGTGTGACCAATTTCTTTCTTGGCCGGTTTGACGAAGCCAGAACCCATCTGTTCGCTGCAAAATCCCTTGATGATCCGAATCAACAGCGTTCACAGGACTTCTTTTATGGCCAAGATCCCGGAATTACCGCGAGGATTTTCCTGGCCAGGACATTCTGGATATTAGGTGAAATTGAGCACATTGAACCGCTGGCGCTCGAGGCCGTTGGTTTGGCGAGAGAGTTAGCACACCCATTCACCATGGTTTTTGCCTTGACGTCCCTCTCCTGGATCTACTCCACTCTCCGCAACGCGAAGAAAACGCGGGAGCTTACCGACGAAGCCATTGCGATTTCCGCACAATACTCCTTTGAATTGGGATTGGCGTGGGCGACTTCGTTTCAAGGCTGGGCGTTGGCTGAAAATGGGCATGAAGAAGGGCTCGGCCAATTACTCAACGGACTCTCCGCTACTCAGGTCACAGGTGCAAATACGAACAACACCTTTACCTTGTCGTTGCTTGCAGACATATATTTACGCGAACAACGCATTGACGAAGGCTTGGCCACAATAGAGGAAGCGCTGACGCTTGCTGTCACTGGGGAAGAACTGTTTTGGCACGCGGAACTGCTTCGACTGAAAGGCGAACTGCTATTGAGACAGTCCGACGAATCAATCCAAGAAGCAGAAGAGTGTTTGTGTGAAGCTTTGAAGATCGCGCAGGATCAGCATGCAACAATGCTTGAACTTCGAGCCGCCACGAGCCTGGCTAAACTTTGGAGAAAACTCAATAAATTGGATGATGCCAAATGCGTTTTACATTCTATTTACTCCAGATTCAACGAACGAGTCGACAACCTCGACTTGATTGCAGCGAAAACAGTCCTGGAACAGCTTAGTGATACGTAGAACTTCAAATCTGAAATAGCATGCCCCGCGTTACCACAAAATTAAATCGTAAAATTGATAAATTTAATTAATACCGGACAGTTCTATTTGTTGCTGCCATAATAATGGACTGCCCGGTTTGTCCTTAATTCAACACACCATAAAACATACTCATCGCTTGAAATCCCAAGCGCAACTACGATATTAATGTTGTCAGATTATCCGCAATATGTATAGATCAGACTTCACGTCCGAATAGTCCTCCAAGGGTTCGTCTGTCGATATGCTTGTCAAGATAGGCCGCACCAAACCCACCGTAGAGTTCCTTCTTCGTAACATCCAGTTCCAATTCTTTAGCCGCCAGTATTTTTTGGGTAGAAGGACGCTCGCACATAGCATCGTAAAACGTCTGCAATGCTGGATCGTCTCGGAACAGATGCATCTCGGGTATTTCGAACAATTCAGAAAACATCTGGCTAAGCTCGAGCGTGTAGAACAACTGAAAATCTGGCAGAAAAGGTTCTTTGCCAAGTAGGAACGGCTCCATTCTTGAGCCATTAACTAGTCGGGATAACCACAATTTGCTCAGCAAGACCGAAAATAGATTATAAATATGTGCTTCTTTTTCAATCTTGAGTTTCCAAGCTTTTGGAAAATATCCGCTGACAACAAACCAGTTGAAGAATGGACCTGCTATGGAGAAAGTGATGAAGTCATTCTTGGCATCGACCTCTGCACAGAGCATTGGATCATCAATAGGATAAAACTTTCGTACTTCTGGGTAGATTCTCGCGAGATAACGACAGATTGCGTGACTTTCCGAAATATCAATACCATTGACCTCCCTAAGAGTGGGAATTTTCCCAAGAGGATTTCGTTCTATGTGCTCTGGCGTGAGCGTGCTCCCTTGAAACGGAGACACTCGTTCATATTGATAAGCTAGACCGGTTTCCGAGAGGACATGCGCAACTTGGCACATATAAGGCGAGAGCCAGAATCCGTACAACGTGCGCTCGACATTTAATTGATCTGACATTTAAAACTCCTTCTGCATTGCGGTTTAATGTTGAGAGATGCCAATTAGAGGCATGGTGCTGATATGCCGACAATAGTGCCATGGGCGTTTGCTTCATTCTCCATAAATATCAAATGAGGATAAATCCCGTTACACCATTCGCTCTTGCAAATACCTCACCTGTCAGGCAAAGGTTTGAAACCCGTTCCAGAATAGTGCTAATCTAAGCAGATCCAGAGCAGGCCAAACTTATACATTGCTAATTCGTGCGATGACGGCACGTTGGAAGCACGAATATCTGCTTTCGGATAATTGCTGCAACCTTCGATACTTTGTTGTCATTTCAGCACTCCTTTTGGTTAGCTCACTACCACTTCTTTCTGTAGGGAACCGCTTGCTAGCACAATTGGCAAATATTGCTTGCGATTAACAAGTGGTTAGAGTATAGACCTGGAAGCGGACAGGTGGTAGTCTGCTGATTCAGTTATCAGAGTTCTATTTTTGAAACAATAGGTGGCTCCTATGCAAGACCTGAATGATCTCTACTACTACGTCCAAGCCGTGGATCATGGCGGCTTTGCTCCGGCAGGCCGGGCCTTGGGCATGCCGAAATCGAAGCTTAGCCGCCGCATCGCCAAGCTGGAAGAACGCTTGGGTGTGCGCCTGATCCAACGCTCGACACGTCACTTTGCAGTTACCGATGCCGGCGAGGCTTATTATATGCATTGCAAGGCGATGCTGGTAGAAGCTGAAAGAGCTCAGGAAACAATAGATACACTAACAGCCGAACCCCGGGGTGTAATCCGGATGACATGCCCCATACCGCTGGTAAATGCTTATGTGGGAGCAATGCTGGCCGATTTCATGGTGCTCTATCCGCACGTCACGGTGCAGATGGAGGCGACCAACCGACGTGTCGATTTGGTCAGTGAGTCGGTGGATGTTGCCCTTCGTGTACGACCCCCGCCCCTGCAAGACAGTAACCTGGTTATGCGTGTTCTGGCTGATCGAGGCCAATGTTTGGTAGCCAGTCCTGTCCTTGTCCATCGGTTTGGCCTCCCTGCTGCACCAGGTACTTTGAGCAACTGGCCGAGCCTTGGCCTGGGGATCCTGCAACAAATCCACGCCTGGGCGCTGCTTGGGCCAGATGGTGCAAACGTTACGCTTCATCACACGCCACGCTTCGTGACGACGGACATGATTGCGCTGAGAGATGCCGCGGTGGCCGGTGTGGGTGTAGTGCAGCTGCCGATGGTCATAGCACGGGATCAGCTGGCGGCTGGCACACTCATCAGGCTTGTGCCGGACTGGGCACCTTGCCAGGAAATCATTCATGCGGTGTTTCCGTCCCGGCGCGGTCTTCTGCCATCCGTGCGGGCATTGATCGATTTTCTCGCACAGCGTTTCGAGATGCTGCATGAGGACTAAGAAAGCTACCGGAACCTGCGCAACGGATCGATTTCTGCTATTGCACCTCTCATCGTTCCAAAAACAGAACTATGATAACCGAATCAGCAGACTACACGCTGTCCGCTTCCAAGCCTATACTTTGGCTACTTGTTTAATGCAAGCAATATCGGGAAGAATAAATGTCAAAACAATTATCTTGCAGCGAGCGTACAACAACTATCGACGAATCTCTTCGGCCGTTATTAATTCATGGCTTGAAAGGCATCGAGAAAGAAAGCCTCCGAATTAACCGGGAGGGATCAATATCATTGTCACCTCATCCGGTTCAGCTTGGAGCCGCGTTGACTCATCAGAGTATTACAACTGATTATTCTGAAGCCTTACTTGAGTTGATCACGCCAGCATTATCAGATGAAACAGAAATGCTGGATTCCTTGACGGACTTGCATAAATATGTCTGCGCCAATATCGATGACGAATTATTGCTGGCGGGCAGTATGCCTGTCGGCGATTTGCGGGACCCGGCCATTCCCATCGCCGAATATGGTTCATCCAATGTCGGGAGGATGAAGCACATCTACAGACAGGGCTTAAGCTATCGCTATGGCCGCTGTATGCAGGCCATCGCCGGGATCCATTTCAACTACTCGCTTCCTGAAGCATTCTGGCTGCAATACCAGCATTTCATGAAAAGTGCCAGCGATCTGCAATCCTTCACGACGCAGGCTTATATGAGAATGATCAGAAACCTGCAGCGTTATGGCTGGCTTATCCTATATTTATTCGGCTCGTCCCCGGCAGTGAGCAAGAATTTCCTGGATAGCCGCAATTCTGTTTATTCCCGTACGTTACAGGAATTTGACGAGACTTCCTGCTATAAACCCTTTGCCACCTCGTTGAGGATGAGCGAGATAGGCTATTTGAATCCCGTTCAATCAATGTTTCATATTTCCTTCAACAGCCTCGAGGAATACATACGGGATTTGAGCAAGGCAACGATGATACCTTATCTTGGGTATGAAAAAATCGGGATTAAGGCAGGCAACGAGTACCGGCAATTGAATACCAATTTCTTGCAAATCGAGAATGAGTATTACACTTCGGTGCGACCGAAACAGCCGACGCGATCTGGAGAGAGGCCGCTGCAGGCGCTGGGAAGCCGAGGGATTCAATATGTTGAAATACGCTCCGTGGATGTTGATGTGTTTGAACCTGCGGGCATTGCGCTCGAAACCACGCGTTTTCTTGAGGCGCTAAGTCTTTTCTGTTTGTTCCAGTCCAATTCATGGCATGACTTGAAGCAGCATACCGAGATCAGCAATAACGCATTGTTGGTGGCTAATCGCGGCAGGGACCCAAAGCTTAAGCTGCTGGACAACAGGCGTGAAGTCCCGCTGCGGCAGTGGGCCCTGATGCTGTGTGAGCAGATGCAGGAAATCTGCGAGATCCTGGATAACGGCAATGCCGATATCCCCTACACCTGCGCATTGCACCTGCAGATCGAAAAAATTCGTCATCCCGAGTTGACAGCTTCAGCAAGGATGCTGACAGTCATGCGCGCGCAAAAGATGTCAATTACCGAGCTGGTATTGCAGAAGTCCCAGGATTACACCCGTTATTTCAGGAATGCCGCGCTGGATGCAGCAATAAAGAGGAATTTTGATCTCCAGGTCAAAGCATCGCTGGCGCAACAGAAACAGCTCGAGGCCACGGATGAGATCCCTTTCGATCAATACCTGAGCAATTATTTCTCGCAAAACACCTCAGCCCGGCTACTCGACGAATTTCGTAAACCCATGCAAACAACGCAGGCGCCGGCAAGGAATGGCCATGTTGAGGCCCATTCCCAATAACGGAATGATCACTCTGCACAATGAAACTCACCTTCGTTCTCGACCAGCGGGATTCCGTCAGAACTTATAAGGATCCGAGCGTTGCCATGATTCGCGGAGCGGCAGCTTGCGTGGCAGATGCGTCCAAAAGCCGTATAGCCGGGCGATACGCAATTGTCATTTCTCCACCTAAAAAGGAACTTTCTCCATGACGCCGGCAATCGAAATCAAGCAGGTGCACAAGCGTTTCGGCACATTGCATACCTTATGCGGCGTTGATCTCGAAATCAACGCCGGCGAATTCTTTGCTTTGCTTGGTCCCAATGGAGCGGGAAAGACGACGCTGATCAATATCATCGCAGGTCTTGCCCTTGCCAGCAGCGGCAGTGTCAGGATAATGGGGCATGATGTCGTCACCGGATACCGTGAAGCACGTCGCATGCTGGGCGTGGTGCCGCAGGAGTTGGTATTTGATCCGTTCTTTACCGTTCGGGAAACACTTGTGTTTCAATCCGGCTATTTCGGTATGAAAAAAAATAACGGCTGGATAGACGAGATAATCCACCATCTCGACCTTGCCGATAAAGCAGATACCAACATGCGTTTGCTGTCCGGCGGCATGAAGCGGCGCGTACTGGTAGCGCAAGCATTGGTCCACAAGCCCCAGGTAATCGTTTTGGATGAACCCACCGCAGGCGTAGATGTGGAATTGCGCAAAGCCCTTTGGCGTTTCATCACGCAATTAAACCGCAACGGTCATACCATTGTACTCACTACGCATTATCTCGAAGAAGCAGAGACTTTATGCAACCGCGTGGCAATGCTCAAAAATGGCAGTATCGTTGTGCTTGATAGCGTCAGAAATCTCATCAGCAACATTTCAGGACACCGGATACGCCTGCGGCTAACTACCGATACGCTGCCGACAGCGTTACAGCTACTGACAATCAGCCACGACCAAGGCTACCACGTTCTGGCGATCGAGGGATACTCTCAGCTTGAAAATGTGATGACAGCATTACACGCGGCTCAGATCCAAATTCTGGATATGCAGATATTGCAACCTGATCTGGAAGAAGTGTTCGTAAAACTCATGCACGGAACAGAGAATTTGGAATCTGCATCGGTATGAATGGATTTCTTACATTGCTCTACAAGGAACTGCTGCGATTCTGGAAAGTCGGTCTCCAGACCGTATTTGCACCCATGCTGTCCACCTTGCTTTATCTGTTGATTTTTTCTCACGCGCTGGAAGAACGGGTGCAGGCATATCCCGGTGTAACCTACACGGTTTTTCTGATTCCGGGATTGGTGATAATGGCTATGTTGCAAAACGCTTTCGCTAACTCTTCATCAAGCCTAATTCAATCGACGGTCTCGGGTAATCACATCTTCATGCTGTTATCGCCGCTTTCTTACCAAGAAATATTCACTGCTTATGTACTGGCATCGGTAGTTCGTGGTCTGATGGTAGGACTGGGTATCTACTTGGTGACGCTGGCGTTTTTTGAACTTCCCCTGTACTCGTTCGCATGGGTATTCGCATTTGCCTTGATGGGCACTGCGTTACTGGGCGCCTTAGGCATCATTGCGGGAATCTGGGCGGAAAAATTTGAGCAGCTTGCTGCGTTGCAAAACTTTATTGTCCTGCCACTGACGTTTTTATCGGGGGTTTTCTATACGATCCCCTCGTTGCCTCCATTCTGGCGAGAATTATCGTATATGAATCCGTTTTTCTACATGGTAGACGGGTTTCGCTACGGCTTCTTTCGCGCCTCGGATGTTTCACCTTACCTCAGCCTTGGGATTCTGGTGGCATGGTTCCTGGCGGTATCGTGGTGCACATTGCGAATGCTGAAAACAGGGTACAAAATCCGAAAATAATCCGTAGTGGTTTATCCACGAAATTGCTAATACGCAAGTTCAATAACTATGAATAAATTCACTACACCAAGCGGCGAACGAGTTAGATGCTCTGCTGCAACTGAAGATAAAACCCAGGCGCAAGAATTCCACGGTAAGTTAAAAGCGGAATCCTGGCGCGTTGTAAGACTGGGGAATAAGCAAAAGCGAACTTGGGATGAAGCGGCATGCAAGTTTTTGTTAGAAACACAGCACAAAGCAACGCATGAACGCGACAAGGAGAAATTACGATGGCTACATCAGTTTTTACGTAAAAAGCTATTGAATGAGATTGATCGGATGCTGATAGATCATATTGCACTTACCAAGGCCAAAGAAACTAGACCATCAACTGCTAATCGGCATTTAGCGCTGATACGGGCAATTTTGCTCAAGGCATGCTATGACTGGGAGTGGACTGACAAGGTTCCGAAAATTAGATTATTTCCGGAACCTGAACATCGAGTACGTTGGTTAACCCCTGAACAGGTGAAAATGCTTCTTAAGGAATTACCCGCTCATCAACAGGATATGGTTATTTTTGCTTTATCAGCTGGATTAAGACAATCAAACGTAATCAACATGGAATGGAGCCAGGTTGATCTGGAGCGCAAGGCTGCATGGGTTCATCCTGATCAGGAAAAAGCAAGAAAGGCAATCCATGTGCCGCTAAATTCAATAGCTTTGGCTGTTCTATTTCGGCAAAGTGGCAGGCATCCAAGCAGAGTATTTATTTGTAAAGGTCGCTCAATTTCTTAGGCAAATACCAGCGCATAGAGAAATGCTTCGAAACGGGCCGGAATAGATAATTTCAGATGGCATGACCTGCGCCATACATGGGCAAGTTGGTTAGTCCAACAAGGTGCACCCATGAATGTGTTACAGGAGCTTGGCGGCTGGGAATCGGAAGAGATGGTCAGGCGGGTATGCTCACCTATCAAAACCCCAACTTTTACAGCATGCCAAACTGGTTTCAAATGTCTTTATTGGCACAAATTTGACACACCCTAAGAAAAAAGAGGTTAGAGAAACACTCTAACCTCTTGATTTATTGGTGGGTCTGGCTGGACTCGAACCAGCGACCAAGGGATTATGAGTCCCCTGCTCTAACCAACTGAGCTACAGACCCCTATTTTTAACTGCTCCCAGTATCTAAGAAGCTACGGAGGCGCTCAGAGCGGGCAGGGTGACGTAACTTCCTCAACGCTTTGGCTTCAATCTGACGAATGCGCTCACGAGTAACATCGAACTGTTTTCCGACTTCTTCCAGAGTATGATCGGTATTCATTTCTATGCCGAAACGCATACGTAACACCTTGGCTTCGCGTGGTGTTAATGAGTCTAATATATCTTTTGTAACACCACGCAAACTGGCATAGACGGCTGCATCGGCCGGTGCCATCGTAGCCGCATCTTCGATAAAGTCACCGAGATGTGAGTCTTCATCATCGCCAATCGGTGTTTCCATAGAAATCGGTTCTTTGGAAATTTTAAGAATTTTACGAATTTTTTCTTCGGGCATTTCCATTTTCTGTGCGAGTACAGCCGGCTCAGGTTCTTGCCCTGTTTCCTGCAGTATCTGTCGTGAGATACGATTCATTTTATTGATTGTTTCAATCATATGCACTGGTATTCGTATAGTGCGTGCCTGATCGGCAATTGAACGGGTAATTGCTTGACGTATCCACCATGTTGCATAAGTTGAAAATTTGTAACCACGCCGATATTCAAATTTATCCACTGCCTTCATTAAACCAATATTACCTTCTTGAATTAAATCAAGAAATTGTAATCCACGATTGGTATATTTCTTGGCAATTGAAATTACCAAGCGTAAATTTGCTTCCGTCATTTCGCGCTTGGCACGACGGGCTTTTGCTTCACCGGTAGACATCTTGCGATTGATTTCTTTCAAATCCTTTATTGGAATTCCAATTTTACTTCTAAGTGCCAGTAAATTGTGTTGCTCTTCAAGAATTGCGGGCTTGTAATGCTCGAGTGCTTGACTATAGGGTTTTCCCACTTTGATTTCTTGCGCGATCCAATCAAGATTTGTTTCATTCCCAGGGAAAGTCTTGATAAAGTGGTTTCTTGGCATTTTTGCTTTAGATACGCATAAGTCCATTATTTTACGTTCATAGTTACGCACATCGCCAACTAATTCGCGTTGAGTGTCACAAAGCTTTTCCACCATTTTTGCAGAAAATCGAATGGCCATCAATTCAGACGAAATTTTATCTTGTAACTCAATATAGCCCAGATGATAAGGTCCATCGCTTTCAAGTAATGTCTGCATTTCGTTGTGCATTTGGCGAATTACTGCAAAACGTTCAAGCGCATCCGCTTTAAGTTTTAACAGATCAGCGCTGGCAATGGCTGCACCGTCGCTGTCTTCATCCCCATCCTCATCCTCGGCGAGCTCGTTGGAAGCAAGCTCTTGCTCGATAGCTTCTTCTGATAATTCTTCATTGATAATATCTTGTGCATTCGCGTCTAATAATCCATCGACAACTTCATCGATGCGCATAGTCTCTTTCTCAACTTCAGCAGCCAAATCAACTATTTTTGCAATAATTGGGGGACAGGCTGAAATAGCTTGAATCATGTGGCGTAGTCCGCCCTCGATACGTTTTGCGATTTCAATTTCACTTTCACGAGTGAGTAAGCCTACTGAGCCCATTTCGCGCATATACATGCGCACTGGATCGGTCGTGCGTCCAAATTCGGAGTCAACTGTTGAAAGTGCAGCTTCTGCTTCTTCCGCGACATCCTCATCAGCTACCGTGGTTGCTGCATCGGACATTAACAAGGTTTCCACATCCGGTGCTTCATCATGCACTGATATGCCCATATCATTGATCATGCTGATGATACCTTCAATTTGCTCTGCGTCCAGCATATCATCAGGCAAATGATCATTGATTTCCGCGTAGGTGAGATATCCGCGCTCTTTCCCTAATCCAATAAGTATTTTCAAGCGCATGCGGCGCGCTTCAATATCCTGAGGCTGTGAATTGCTGCTTTGGATAATCGAGGCAGAATTAATTTTATCAACCTGATCTTTACTTATGTTTGTTTTGTTCTTTCTGGGAATTCTTCCCCTGGTTTTCTTGATTTCACTCAGGCCGCCAGAATTTTCATCCATTATCTCTTGAGAACTTTCAACGATAACTGAGGTGGCTTTAGCAGATATTTCTGCTGGGATCGTTTTATCTGTTGCTTTTTTTACAGTCATTTTTACTTTCTTTTCTGCCATTTCTTTATCGATATTCTTTGTTTTTTTTGTGGATAATTTACTGATAACTTCATTTTCGGTATCTTTAGGCTTGGATGTTCCTGTTGTTCTTGTTTTTGACATATTGGATTCCCAATAATATGGATGATTTATGGCTGAAAAAGTCGAATTATAGCAAAGTTCCTTGCTACTGACACTTTCTAAACCTGCTTCATCGCATTGCTAGTTGTTGTAGTTCCCGTTTTTCATCATTAGTCAGCATGCTTAAAGGCTTGCTATATAATTCTGTGATACGTTTCTCGCGTTGCGCCTGCTGTAGCTTTTCTAACGTACCTAAAAATTCTGCTTCCAAATCAATTGCATCATCCCATTTTAAAGTTTCACTTTCGATATTTTCAAACAATGTTCTATGTGAGCTGTCGTGTAAATAAGCAAATATTGTTGAAGTTGGTAATTCACTATTAATCAAGTGAGGATTTTTGTCAAAAAGTTCAATCAGCGCTTTTAGTGCAGTTATTTCTTTTGAATTTTCTTTTTCCTCTGAAAACCAGTTTCTATTTAGCCTATTGATATAATTCGGATTGTGCAACAGCATCATAATTAGCCGACGATAAGGTGTAGCCAGTTGTTTGGGTGCTGCTTTCCTTGTTACATGCTTCTTGGAGGATGGCTTTATTTGCAATTTTTCTTCTAATTCAGGTTGATCAATGTTACTGAGCTCTGCCAAGCGTTTCAATAACATCAACGAAAGCGCTGCTGCGGTTACTTGCTGCAATAACGGCTTGGCATCATTTATTAGTTTGGCACGACCCTCGCTGGTTTGGATGTCAATTTTTGAACATAATTCCTTAAATAGAAATTCTGATAAGGGTATTGACTGTTTCAGTAGCTGTTCAAAAGATTTTCTTCCATTTTGTTTTATATAACTGTCGGGATCTGTTCCTTCAGGTAAAAAAAGAAAGCTCAGTAACTTACCATCTGAAAGTAGCGTAAGACTATTTTCAAGAGCCCGCCAAGCAGCTTTTCTACCGGCTTTATCTCCATCAAAACAAAAAATGATTTGATCAGTCTGACGCAATAGCTTTTGTAGATGAAAACTGGTTATGGATGTGCCCAAGGAAGCTACTGTATAATCAATCCCATGTTGTGTAAGCGATATGACATCCATGTATCCTTCTACAACAAGTGCACAATTTACCTCACGAATAGCGCGACGCGCAGAAAAAAGATTGTATAATTCGCGCCCTTTCTCAAATAAAATTGTCTCTGGAGAATTCAGATATTTGGGCTCTTCATCGTCTAATACCCGTCCGCCAAAACCTATGATCTGGCCTTTCTGATTAAGAATTGGAAACATAATACGATTTCTGAATCTGTCGTATTGCTTATTTTCATCTCCCACAATGACTAATCCGGCTTGCACTAATAGATTACGGGTTTTTTCTGATTTGTAATCAGAAAAAACAGTTTGCAGATTCTGCCAGCCAGCTGGTGCATAGCCAATAGCAAATCGTGCTGCTAATTCACCCGACAAGCCACGTTTTTTAAGATAAGCAATAGCTTTTTCGGAATTTTTTAATTGCTCTCGATAAAAACGCGTGGCAATTTGTATTACATTTAAAAGATCTTGAGAAGATATCGCCGGATCATCAGTATAGTGGTCATTTGCTAAATACTCAAAATCATTACGGACGACTGAATTGGAAGGTGTTCCTGCTGGCTGAATTGGCACTTGCATTCCAACAGAAACTGCTAAATCGCGTACTGCTTCAACAAAGCTCAATCCACTGTATTCCATGAGAAAGTGGATGGCACTGCCATGCGCACCACAACCAAAGCAATGGTAAAATTGTTTAGATTGACTGACTGTAAATGAGGGCGTTTTTTCATTATGAAACGGGCAGCACGCAACATAATTGGCACCTGCTTTCTTAAGTGATACATGGCGATCAATCGTATCGACAATATCCGCACGATTAAGCAGGTCATGAATAAAAGTTTGTGGAATCATTTATCAAGAAATAATACATCCCGCAAGCAACTAAAAGAAATTATCCCAACTAAAATTACAACAAGCAGAATCTTCAGGTGGATAACATCAGATCGACATTTTTTCTTTAATCAATATAGATACTTTGGCCATATCGGCACGTCCGGCAAGCTTTGGTTTTAGTATTGCGATTACTTTTCCCATATCCTGCATACTTACTGCGCCAATTTCCACTATTGCTTCAGAGATTAGAGTATTTATTTCAGACTCATTAAAAGGTTTTGGCATATATGCACTAAGAACCAAAACCTCATCCTTTTCATTATTGGCAAGATCAAATCTCTGCGCTGCTTCGTACTGAGTAATTGAATCCTTACGTTGCTTGAGCATTTTTTCGATAATGGCTATGACTCCCGAATCGTCAAGTATTATGCGCTCATCAACTTCTTTTTGTTTGATAGCGGCTTGCAATAAACGAATAGCGTCACGTTGCTTAGTATTGCCTGCACGCATCGCAATTTTCATATCTTCGGTAATTTTCTGCTTTAAATCGATGACCATAATGAGCGAGCCTGATATTATTCTTCGACTCTAATGTTCATTCAAACATAGCTAAAAACCGTTTTAGCTACTTTCAAATCTATTATTCTGACTATAAATCACTTAATAAAGTTTGGGTGGTAGCAATTGACTGCGCAAACGCTTGTAGTTACGTTTCACAGCTGCTGCAAGTTTACGTTTTCGTTCTGCAGTTGGTTTTTCATAAAACTCACGAGCGCGTAGCTCTGTTAGTATTCCTGTTTTCTCGATAGAACGTTTAAAGCGTCGCATTGCAACTTCAAATGGCTCATTTTCCTTAACTTTAATAGTTGTCATATATAGGCGTAACCTCTTGGTTAGTAGTTAGTGATAAACAAAAAAATTATTTTTCACCCATTAACGGGCGCAGGCACAACAAAAGCTTTTAATTATAACACTAAGAAATTTAGTGCAAAAGAAAATCTGCAATCCAGATGTTGCTAATCATAAGCAAGATATTGATAGTATGGCCATAAATGGATACATTGATTTAGTAGAAATGATTATAGCTTTATAGGTAAGTTTAGTTATCTATTATTAAATATTTTACATATAGATCATAATATTATCCCATTCTTAGGGAAGATGCTCTTCGTCACAGATACACCAATTAACGCTATTGTGGTCAAATAGAATCAGATACTTCCTAGAAAACTAATTTGAGTAATGATGATCGCACACGCAATAAAAACAATTAGTCTGATCAATGCCCTGCAGTAATTTCCTGCAATTCCTGAAACAACAAGCGGAAACTTTTAGGTGGTTTGCCAGCGACTTTTTCCTTGTGTGCATTACGGATCAGCGATCTCAGGGGCTGCAAATCAGCAGCCGGATATTGCTGCGCAAATTCAGTAAGTGCGTGTTCATCGCTCAATAGGCGTTCGCGCCAACGTTCCAGCTGGTGCAACCGGGCAGTTTGGTGTATCGATACCTGACGCCAGGAATCGAGTTTCTGCTGGATCGGCAGCGCATCGACTTCACGCATCAAGCGGCCGATATATTGCAATTGGCGTCGGCGTGCACCGTGTTTCTGCATGCTCCGGGCTTGCCGAATCGCATCGCTCAAAATTTCCGGTAAATCAAATTCAGTCAGCTTCCTGGGATCCAGCTCTACCAGTTGCTCGCCGATTTCCTGCAATGCATGCATATCTTTCTTGCGCTTCGTTTTGCTTGGCGCGATGTCTTGTTCGATCTCGTTTTCCAGCTCTTTTTGCACGGCAACCTATGTAATGCGGTATCAATAAGCTGTTATCATAGCGCTTTATCTCACTCGAAATTCGCTAATATTTTCGTTTATAGTGCACGCCATGAATAATTTAACCATCTCTGAAACCCGATTTTCATATCCTATCAGCACCCTGCAGCAAATTAGCCAGGATATTCTGGCACATGCGAGAAAAGGTGGCGCGACTGCTTGCGAAACCAATGTCTCCGATGGTTTTGGTCAAACCGTCACCGTGCGTCAGGGTGCTGTGGAAACGATTGAATACAATCGCGACAAGGGATTGTCCGTGACCGTCTATATGGGACAAAAGCGCGGCCATGCCAGTACTTCCGATTTTTCCCCGCAAGCCATCAGCGATACGGTTGCAGCGGCGTTGTCAATCGCTCGTTACACCGCGAACGATGACTGCGCAGGGCTGGCGGAAGCGGAATTGCTGGCCAAAGATTATCCTGATTTGGATTTATATTTTCCTTGGCAAATCTCGGTTGAAGAAGCTATTGAGCTGGCACGAACCTGCGAACAAGCAGGTTATGCCGCAGATAAGCGCATCGCCAATTCCGAAGGTGCGTCAATCTCAGTCAGTGAATCGCAATTCATCTATGCCAATAGTCTGGGTTTCATGGGTGGATATCCGCTTTCACGTCACAGCATCAGTTGCGCTATGATCGCCGAGCATGGCGACAGTAAGCAACGCGATTACTGGTATGGCATCGCGCGCGATGCCATGGATCTGGAGACGGTGGAAAGCATCGGGCGAAAAGCGGGTAAGCGTAGCGCAGCGCGCTTGGGAGCAAGAAAAATCGATACCTGTGAAGTGCCGGTATTGTTTGAAGCTCCGATCGCTTCCAGTCTGATCGGACACTTTGCTTCTGCCGTAAGCGGTGGCAATTTGTATCGCCAATCTTCTTTCCTGCTGAACAGTATCGGTCAGCAGGTTTTTGCGCCTCATATTCATATTCTTGAATTACCTTATTTAAACAAAGGCTTATCCAGCTGTGCATTCGACGATGATGGCGTCACAACGGTTGAGCGGAATATAGTGGAAAATGGTGTTGTACAAGGATATTTCCTAAGTAGCTATTCCGCTCGCAAACTGGGTTTGCGTACTACCGGCAATGCTGGTGGCTCGCATAACCTGATCATGCGAGACGACGCTGGGTCAAGTTTTGATGCTTTGCTGCAGAAAATGGGTACCGGCCTGCTGGTCACGGAATTGCTCGGGCATGGCATCAATGCAGTTACCGGGGATTACTCGCGCGGAGCATCCGGATTCTGGGTGGAAAGCGGTGTAATCAGTCATCCGGTGGAGGAAATCACCATCGCGGGTAATTTGAAAAACATGTTTCAGGGAATTCTTGCAGTCGGTGATGATGTCATTGTACGAGGGTCAAAACAGTGCGGTTCGGTACTGATCAATCGTATGACAGTGGCGGGTGGTTAAAATGTGAGCGTAAGATTTGTATTTATCTGTATATAAACTCTTACACAAGAGCCATCTGCTTTTGGCAAAATTTTTCCACCATATATTTTGGGTTATTTTACGAGGTGGAAATTTGATTGCGATGTTTTTTATTGAAAATTACAAAGATTTGCGATATCCCTTGGCGATGATTGTTTTTTACAGCCTGAAAAGATAAAAGATTGATGTATTTTTCTACGTTATATGGATCATATTGTTCCATGAAAAAATCATGAAGAATAAATCTTTCAATTATTCCAAACAAGCCTCGGCCAGTTCATTCAATACAGTGCCCTCTTGCTGCCTACTGTCTCGGTATTTATTCTTCGCACGGTCTCTTGTTGGTTATACGTATAGTCTATAGCGTCCGACGTACTAGTAATAGGTAGTACAAATGCACTAACGAACAAGTATTGATTTCCCATTGCGAAGACAAATGACGATGGATAGTATTGGCACTCGGTAAAACCGAAAGTTACTCAAACTTAAATTATTAAATTTTTAAATCCAGAAACAAAAAGAGAACAAGCAAGTCAGACAAACTTTTTAAGGACCTATCGAAATGACTTTACGCAAATTTACGACATCGATGATAATCACTGGCTTTCTACTTTGTGGAGGAGCCGTTCAAGCAGCGTCTTATCAATTTGGACAGTTACTAGCCGGAAATGGGCCAACCAATCCATATTTTGCAGATCTGGAAATTACCGATAATGGTAGTGGAAATTGGACATTTACTCTCACCGCTTTAGATTTAAATACTATCTTTGGTTCCAGTTCATTTATTGGATCAATGGCTGTGGACGGAGTAAAACCAACCTCTATTTCTACTGTTGCAGGTGGCGGCGTAACCGCAGTTAACCTGCAGAATGGTGGAGGGCCAACTGGTATATTTGATTTTAGATACGATATGATCAATCCAAAAAATGACAAGCTGACCGGTCTTGAATCGGTTACTTGGCATGTGGGTGGCTTAGGATCTGCTACACTACCTGGCTTCAATGGAGAATTGGCATTACACGTGCAAGGAATAGGCAGTAATGGCGATTCCGCTTGGTATGTTGCAACTTCACCAGTTCCAGAACCAGAAACCTACGCCATGCTGTTAGCAGGTTTAGGCTTGATTGGATTTATGACGCGTCGCAAAAAAAGATTGGCAGCATAATTCTGAATTCAGATTTAATCCAAAACGGGAGCTCGAGCTCCCGTTTTTGTTTGTTGAATAGAGCAACCACTCATTTCCGAATTACTGACAGACATGCAAATTCTTAAAACAGGGTCGACAACTGTTGGCAGATCGAATCGATCTCATCTTCGCGGCAATATTGATCAATAGAAAATATGCCTATCAACTATTTTCAGTCATTTTTACCTTTCTTATTAAGATCAGAAGGATAAGGGGCTGGAACATGAAAGGATGAGAGATGAATTTAATGGAATGGCCCAGCGTTATAAAACGGGGGAACTCTGTGCACAAGAACTCGCCCAGCAGGCTCTGAGCGGAAGGTTTTCGTTGCCAATGTTGCGGACATGATCACGGTTTTGCGATTACCCGCTCGTCATTGCTGGGAATGTAACCCTACCCCGACTTCGCTGACCGCAGGAACGGTGTTTCTTTCTACCAATCTGTCGCTTGGTAAATGGTTTCGAGCAATTTATCAGGTTGCTTCGGACAAAGGCGGTATCTCTGCGTGGTGTTTGTCCGGGTAGATTAATGTGTCGTGGATTAGCGCCATTCAGATGTTACGCAAGCTTCGCATTGTTATGGTCTCCGTGAGAGTATTATCGTTTACCCAAATTGATTGAAATTGATGATGCACTGATTGGAGGGCCTCATACCAGGGGAAAGCAGGAGTGAGGTGTTAAAAGAAAAATGCCGATACTGGCCGCCGTTGAGAATCAGGAAAAGTGTGCTGGTTTTCATTGCCATGCAGCATGGTTTCAGGGATTAATCAAGAAACGGTATTGCAATTCGTTAAACGACATCTTGCACCTGACCAATACGTGCAAAGTGATACTCTGCCTTCATTGGCAGAGATCGGCACAACTCAGAATCTACTCCCCATTAGGCTGGTGAATAGTTACCATGAGTACACAACATCGCTATTGGTAACCTTAAAATGTTCTTGCTCGTTACCTTTCACAGCGTATCGCCAAGGTATCGGAGTATCTTAACGAATTTTGCTATCATTTTAACAGAAGAACATGGCAACATGAGCTACCATCCCGCTTACTCAATACGCGTTTGTCGCATTCTTGGATTAATCTGAAAATGGCTAGAAGTATATGACATTATTACTTAAATTTTAACTATAAAATCATATGGTTAGATATTTTGTAAGGTCTGCGGGGAAAATTGAAACTACCTTCCCCCTTGATATTGTGAATTCTAATTTAACCTCCTTGCCTAGATTAAAGAATTGTGCCACAGCAATGGAATTGTCAGCGTTGTCATTATCGATAACAATGTAGGCTGCCAATATCAGCTCCTCAAAGTAGATGTCTTTTTCTCACATTGTTAGTTGTTAGGGATGCATACTATAACCAGCAGGTCTTGCAAGGCTGACATGCTTGTCTCATGGAGTTTGTCGAGGTATATATTTTGTTCAATTTCAGCTTGAATGAGCGCTTTTTAGTAAGTGTAATATTTTTCTTGACATTCTGAATCATCCACAATTTCTACGAGTCACGATGGACACTCAGAATATCTTCACGTCAAGGTGGAAAATTTCATCATAACATCATGATAGATATAATATAATTAAAGATGTTCACTTATTAATCAATTCAATAAAAACCTTTAAAAATATTTAAGTTAGCCAGTTAAATAAAGACTTGTTCACAAAGTTATCCACAGAAACTGTGCGTAACAGAAGAAACTTCATTACAAATAAGGCAGTAATTCGAGAAATGCCAGCCTTATGTGGAAATTCTTCTTTCAAGATGAGATTCATATTACCTATGAAGTTACCCACATTCCGAACATAGTAAATGAGGAAGCTTAAAAAATTACTTTCCGCCACTCTCGAAATGACACTTGTTCAAAGTTTTTCCAAATTGCTATATCTTTTAGAAGACCACAGCTAGATGATATCTGCCTATTTATTCATCCAGATAATTAATTTTATGATTAGGCACACCGTCTGGCCAAGCGCTGAATGGAAATGGGCGTTGTTCACTGTTATAGGTTAAAAATAATGTAACTTGATAAAGATACGTACTAAGATTCTGTCCAAATCTCAGTAATTGTTCATTGACGTTACCGGTCACGATAATCGTAAGAAATTGAAATAACATGACGCCTATGACCACAAATTTTGAAACCCCATAGATGAAAATGAAAAATAGCATATAGAGCCCACGCTGCCAGATTTCATTCTTTTGTAATCTTTGTTTAATTTCTTCTTTCATTCTTTCTGTTTCTCTGATAGATCAATCAATAAGTTATGGCTAATATTATCAGCAATAACCTATGTGTTTATAAACCAGTTTTTAACTCCTCTGCTTTGGCGATATCAGCTACCGCCTGATTAACGATAAGTTTATTTCCACATGACGTCACATTCAGCTTCTGCTGCTGCGGTCAATAGGTTAATTAGGGGCAACGCTCTGTCAGCAATGCTAACTGCCGGTTGATCCTCTTCCTCGCCTTCACCTCTACCTTCAACCGGTGGCAATGCTTTTTCTGCATTTATAGCAGTTTTTAACCGGTTCAACGCCATGGGAACATCCGCAGCCAGAATAGCCCCCGGTACAGTCTTGCTGTGTCCCATCATTCTCAGCAAGATAAGGGCAACATCCCCAAACATGGTGATGTTGGCATGCGCATCAGTTGTAAAAGTCACGAGCATATCGTTTCCCCTTGAATGAACACAAAAGTATGTAAATCAATCTATTATAAGCCGATTTTAGAATATCAAGTGATAAGCTTCAATCCATCTATTCAAAACCATATATTCATTATCTCTATACCGCAATCTGTGTTATCTTTAATCAGAAGCATCTAATGCTTTGCGATTTCATTTTGAAAGATCAGATCTGATTTTGTCTGTGTGTTAACTAACAATAGTTAAAGTTTACTCACTCATAGCAATAGATAGGCGATCGTCCTATCAAACTTGAGGAAGCGCTGAATAAATGTCATTTGGAACAATGCGGAAAATCTATTCTATTAATTGTTAGAGACTCCTCACAGCATTCGGAATGACAGGTGCAAATTCTCAGAATTTCCTTACCCTGCAGCTATTTCCACGCTCACAAGCAATCACGCATAGTTTCGATGGTACAGTCATTTTTAACGATACCGCTGTCTTAATATGTATGTTCCCTCACCCATTCCAAGACTCGCTTGGTTGAGGACATAATCCATAAGCCTCCGGTAGAATTTCTCTAAAAGTGATCCGGCTATTATCCATCAGGGTGATTCTATCGCCCTTGCTGGAAAAGGCTTTTCTTTTCCTTGAAAATGTGCGCACTCGTCAGTGCATTCAATTTTTTCTTGACACTCTGAATCATCCACAATTTAGACAAGATACAGTGGCTATCGAAAATAACTTCATGTCAAGCCGCGAAATATCCCATAACTATTTGATAAATTATCTATAATGAAAGTGTTAATTTATTCATCAATTTAAGAGAAACCCATGGTAAATTGTGGGTTAGCTCGTCAATTAAAGAAGTTATCCACAAAGTTATCCATAGAAATTGGGGATAGCAGAAGAAACGCACCTTTATCAAAAGTATCAGGGAGATTCATCAGAATCTTTCGAACACTTTCAGAAAATTCCATTAGCAATTTTCGGATGTGATTTTTATCACAGCACTAAGCAATAGTGAAATGCTACTGTTAGCGCCTATGTGTATTTGTAACTTCATAAAAATATTTATAGATCATCAAAAAGATAGACACACCTAGAAAGGTAAATAAAAGCTTTTTGAATTATTTCATTCATAAATGCGCTGGGGAAAATGTTGTGACTAAGAACACTGTAATTTCATGCACAATGTTTGCTGTATTAATCAGTGCTCATTGCATCATGGCTGATACAGTTTCGGCAACAAGCTTTCGATTGCAGGCAATGCTTCTATCCGATGATGCGCCGGTTCTTCTTGGTTCGAATCTACATCCAGCCAGTTTTAATACACCGAGTATTATTTATTTACAAACGGTCATTTCTAATGTGAATTTTTCATCTCGACCAGCTCAGCACATTTCTTTCATTAGCAATCAGGATGCGATAATTAATAATATTACACACTTCAAAACCTTCACTGTCGGGACGTTTATTCCTACGGAAAATCAATACCATAGTGATATAAAATCATTAGGCGAGGTTAATTTTAAGCTGCTTGGCACGGTTACGGAAAACCTCGGTATTTTTCATAGTAGCGATAATAGCTTCGATGTAAAAACCGAAATAAGGACTGTGCCAAAGCCGGAAATTTATACCATATTGCTTACTGGATTGGGATTACTTGGTTTCACGACACGCCGCAGGAAACACAATGCTTAATCATAGTACTCGTACCGTGGTGAAGTAACACTGAAAGATTTGTAAATACATTGTGGTGAGCATAACGCTAATTCTTCAGGGTGTGCCTGAATAACATCCGAAACGGATCCGATTGATTGTGATCCAGTCACGATTTACCGGAATCTCGTGCATGAATGATTAATACAATTCAATCTCAATCACTGGCTCCTGCTTCCATAGTATCAGAATCATGCATCAACCGAAGTGATCCGAGCAATGTGAATGGACGTTTACGCGATAAAATTACTACTCGCCCTACATTTCTTCCGCATGTAACATCCGTATATGCGCCACCACACAGCGAGCCAATGAATGCAATTCATAACCGCCTTCCAGAACGGATACAATACGACCCTGGGAATACTGATCCGCAATCGCTCTAATCTGCTGCGTGATCCAGACATAATCGTCGTCACTCAGATATACTTGCGACATATCGTCATCCCGGTGCGCATCAAATCCTGCGGAGATAAAAATCATTTCCGGCTTGAATCGATCCAATGCCGGTAGCCAAGACTCGCTCACTGCCTTCCGGAAAACCGCACCATCGGCGTCACGCCGTAGAGGCACATTGACCATGCGATCACTACCGCTATTGGCACCGCTATAGGGATAGAAGGGGTGCTGGAAAGTGGAGCACAACATAACATGCTGATTGTCTGAGAAAATTTCTTCACTGCCATTGCCATGATGCACATCAAAATCCAGAATCGCAACACGTTGCAAATGGTGGTGTTCAAGCGCATGTGCCACCCCGATTGCGACATTATTGAACAAGCAGAAGCCCATGGCACGACCCGATTCCGCGTGATGACCCGGTGGGCGCACAGCGCAAAATGCATTATTGACTGGGTTCGTTAGAACCAAATCCGTCGCCAGCACAACCGCTCCCGCCGCACGTAATGCAGCATTCAGCGAAAAGGGATTCATCGCGGTATCCGCATCCAGCGCAATCCATCCGGCGTCTGGAGCTATCTGTCGGATGCTTTCAATGTAGTCCGGTTTATGTACACGCGCCAATTGTTCTGTGGTTGCCAGCGGCGCATCATAACGCTGTAACTTTGCCAGCAAGCCGCTGGCACTTAATTCATTTTCGATTGCGATCAATCGCTGCGGACTCTCCGGGTGATACCCGCCCTGATCATGCTTAAGACAATCGGAATGACTGATATAGGCTGTTTGCACTTTATTTCCTAGTCTATCGAGATTTAATGTTGATCACGGTCATACACCCAATGGGTTGGTGATGCTGAAAGCTAAAGTTTATACAATCAACCGGCTATACCATGATAAATTATCGGTATTCTAAGATAGCGGTTACATTTAATTGCATTTTTTTCGTCATATGGGGAGTCATTGATGAACGAGTTTATTACCAAGATGTTGAAATTTGTTTCGATTGAAACGTTGATAGAAAGAGGTTGGCTGGAAATAGCGCAAATTTTGATGCCGATTTTCATTCTTGCGCTAGTATTTCTTGGGCTGAGTTTTTATATCCAACACAAGCGCTGGAAAACGGTGGCTTCCGTGATATGTGCTGCTCTGGCTCTGATTTATTTGCCCTATGAATTCTACCGCCAGTCACTGATATTAAGCCGGGCGGATGCCAATATCAGCGAGATTCAAGGTAATTTGCAGAACTTATTGGATTCCGCCAACTTGACGCATATGAAAAGTGTTGCGGATAAGGAAGCAGCCGGGAGTATTTTGGATGAAATGATCCACGGCCTGGATCAGCAAAAGAAAAAGGAACTAGTACTGATTTCCTGGCTGGTTGCGGAGAATGAAAAAAATGCGCTCGAGCAAATCAACGACAAGCAGAAGTTGCTTGCAGACGATCTCAAATCCAGCTTAACCGATGCCAAAACCGAAATAATCGATTCACGCCCGCCGGTGGAGAAAATCTCGGACACCATTGTGAAAAAACTGGATGGCGATGTCAAAGTGCTGGTTGAAAAGAAAATGCAAACATTCAAGGAAGAAATTGACGGTTCTTTGGAGGGCTTTAAAGAAGCCATCAATACTTTTGTTCAGGATGAGCTCAATAATTACCAAACGAAATTGGCCGATATCACGCAACAAAATGTGGATGAATTAAGAAATTACTCCAATAGAGCCAACCATGCTTTCGCTGCGCAGGCTAAAAAAATCAATCAAGAATCCCTGCTTAGACTGGATGCAACCAAAGAAAAAATAGAAGGCTTGAGCGCCGCATCGGACACCGGTTTAAAAAATGTCGTTCAACAAGTTAAGCAGCTCTCAGCTTCATTGGACGTCGCACAAAAAAAGAATGATATTTTGTTTGAATATAATGAATGCATGAGAACTACCGGCGTACTGGATTTAGGCGGCAAGGGTGAACAATGCAAGGCTAAATATCAAGAAGATATGAACAGTTTGAATTAAGTGAAACTACATCCACTGAGCTTAAGACTATTATTTTACTTGGCATAACAGTTCAGTTTCGTTGACACGATTTTAGTCATGAATATCGCGCCAACGGAGGCGCAGAGACCGATACCGGAAATCGATCAAGCCAAGAATGAAAAAACATAGCAAAATGCTGCAGGAAAAATCTTCCTGTAGCATTTAGACTGGGCTAACTGTCACATCTGAGACTGCAGGTAATTCTGCAACCCTATTTTTCCTATCAGTCCCAGCTGTTTTTCCAGCCAATATGCATGATCTTCCTCGGTTTCAGTCAGCATACCAACAAGAATTTCCCGCGTCTGGAAATCCTGCTCCTGCTCACAAGTAACAATGGCATTTCGTAATGAAACTATCACGGCGCGCTCCAGATCCAAATCGTTTTGCAGCATTTCCTTCACGTTACTGCCAATCCTCAGCGGGCTGCGATTACCTACAGCAGGCACGCCCTCAAGAAACAGAATTCGTTTGATCAAATGGTCTGCATGCTGTTTCTCATCATCCATTTCATGATCAATGCGCTCATAGAGTTTGCTGAATCCCCAATCTTCATACATCCGTGAATGCGTGAAATATTGATCCATTGCCGTCAGCTCACCTGCCAAAAGATTGTTCAGGGTATCGATAATTTTAGTATTGCCTTTCATAGGAATTCTCCCTCGATTATTTATTGGATTACGGACAGGCACTGTATTTTTTGTCTAAAAAACTTCAATAAGGCAAACAAATAAGCGTAGTATGCTATTTAATCCATACGGTTTGTATTATAAGAATTACATAACAAGAATACAATAGCAAGTTATTGATAATAAATGATAATGGTTCTTGATGCCGTTCTCATTCCAATCTTTGAAGTGACTCCGCTGATTCAAGCAGTTAAAACAAATAGTCAAATTTAATTGTCAAAAATCTCCAAATACTCAGCAAAAATAAACACCCGGTTACGGGTTTGCCCGGTAATTTCCTGCAAAATTCCATGCGCGCGCATCTGGGCAACCAGTTCATTGGCAGCCTTGTAGCTGATGTCGCATATTTTTTGGACGGTTTCAACGCTGGTAGCAGGCTGTATGAACAAGGCATTGAGCAAGCGTTGCGCGCTCACAGCCCTGCGTCCGAGCTTGAGTTGTAGGCCCTGCTCCAATCTAACTTTCAAGGCAATGATGTTGGATAAGGTACTTACCGCCAATGTCGCCGTTTGCTCCACCCCCACCAAAAAATACTTAAGCCACTGCAACATATCGTTTTTCTCGCGCACCACCATCAAATTGTCATAATACAGCCCCTTGTTCTTCTCAAAATAGCTAGAGAGATAAAGCAAAGGTTTATCCAGAATCCCCTCGCTCACCAGAAACAAGGTAATTAGTAAACGTCCAATACGTCCGTTGCCATCCAGAAACGGATGTATGGTTTCAAACTGATAATGCGCAATTGCGATACGAATTAGCGCTGGAACATGAATATCGTGGTTATGCAGAAAATGTTCCAGATCTCCCATTAATTCATTAACATGTTGATGGTGTGGTGGAATGAATGCGGCATCCGCCAAGCTATGACCGCCTATCCAGTTCTGACTGGTACGGAACTCGCCGGGCGTCTTATACTCGCTACGCACACTTTGTAGCAAAGTAGCATGCGTTTGTTTCAACAGCCGCGAAGATAAAGGCAGTGTTTGCAGATCGCTGATCGCCTGATTAAGTGCTTGCGTGTAATTCTGCACCTCGCGCCAATCATTGCGATGCTCGGGCAAGATTTCCGATTCCGGCAGCACCGCCTCGCGCATGTTGGTTTGTGTTCCCTCGATGCGGCTGGATACCACCGCCTCCTTAGTGACATGCAACTGAATAAATAAATCTGCATTGGGCACTAAGCGCGCAAACGAATTCAACTCTCCGAGTTTGACAGCAGCTTTTTCCAGTAGCAGATTTATCTGCGGCGTTTGCCATACCCATTCGTCATTGATACTGGAAGGCAAGAAATAACGATATTCATAGCCTTTTTGATATTGCCCGGATTGATACTGCTCGAGATGTATCGTCATGTCATTTGCATGCGGAAAGTAACATATAAAATCCTTTATATTACTTTACTCTCTAAAAGTAAAATATAAATTATCTTATGTTACTTTGATTGGGCTTCGGTCAGTTAGCGCAATGACATTGCGTCTTACCTTGCTCGTTTGCGTTCTGAATATCCTCATCAACTACATTCAGTAGTGTCCGGCAATTTACCCAAGATGATTGTATAACAGATTGATCTGTAGAATGAAATGGTATGTTTGGGGGTGTCACCGATTTGAAAGTGAATTTTTTGCGAAACTGGAGGTTTCCCTACGTGGCTTCTTATCATGCATTCAGGCAAATTGGTATTCGCACAACTCATGGATTACTTGCCCCTTCACACATTCCGCCGCTGTGTACAGCGTTACCCTTCCAAATATCCCACCAAGACTCTTTCGCATCTCGATCAATTTCTTTGCATGGCTTTCGCGCAGCTGACTTACCGCGAGAGTCTGCGCAACATCGAAACCTGTCTGCGCGCTCACCAAGCTAAGCTTTATCACTTGGGCATACGAGGCAACATCGCCAAGAGTACGTTGGCCGATGCCAACGAGCAGCGCGATTGTCGCATCTACATGGATTTCGCGATGAGCTTGATCCAGATCGCCAGAAAGCTTTACTCCAGCGATAGCTTAGCGGTGGAGTTGGAACAGACAGTCTATGCACTCGATACCACGACCATCGATCTGTGTTTGAGCGTCTTTCCATGGGCGCGCTTTCGTCAGACCAAAGCTGCCGTCAAGATGCATACACTGCTTGATCTACGCGGCAACATTCCAACGTTCATCCATATCAGCGACGGCAAGATGCACGAAGTCAATGTGCTCGATTTCCTGATCCCCGAAGCTGGCAGCTTTTACATCATGGATCGGGGCTTTACCGACTTTGCTCGCTGGTTCACTATGCATCAAGCACAAGCATTTTTTGTAACGCGCGCTAAATCCAGTCTCCTTTTTCGCCGTGTCTACTCTCACTCAGTGGACAAATCCACGGGACTGCGATGCGATCAGACCATTGCATTGACCGCTACGAAGGCCAGCAAGGATTACCCGCAGCACCTACGACGTATTAAGTTCTATGATGCCGAACACGACAAGCATCTGGTATTTCTAACCAACAACTTCGATTTACCTGCACTGACCATCGCTCAGCTTTATCGTTGTCGCTGGCAGATCGAACTATTCTTCAAGTGGATCAAACAACATCTTCGTATCAAGCAATTCTACGGAACCACTGAAAACGCAGTCAAGACACAGATATGGATTGCCATCTCGGTTTATGTCTTGGTTGCCATCGTAAAAAAGCGACTCAATACCGAGACTTCACTTTACACAATCCTACAAATCCTGAGCCTAACTCTTTTCGAGAAAACTAACCTAGATCAATTACTTAAAAATACTGAGATGCAAATGATCACTCACCATAACAACAACCAACTGAATCTATTCAACTAAATTGCCGGACACTACTGAACTACATTATGAAAATTTTTAGGATGATTAAATGCCCCTTTGTTTTTCCAGTAAATATAACCATGTTCTAGAATTGGATATTCCTTTAGGTTCAGGACAACGCCTGGACGAATTCGACCTTTCCACATTTCCTCCGGAAGAAGTTTTTTTTCGTTTAACCAGTACTCCTCAGAATAAAGGTCAAAGTATTGCCGTATCCAAATTTTGATTTCTAGATCATCAGATTCAATCGAACAGGAACCTAGTTTTATTTTCTCGGGAATTTTTCCAAGTAACTCTGCATAACGAACATTCATTTCATTGAAGTTTTGCCAGTGTCTTTGAGTTTTTAGCTCTTTCAAATGTTTGCTAGCTAGACAGACACTACAAATCAGTACAATCAAAGTAATAACAGTAGCCCAGTGAGCTAATAACTCGCTAATATTCTTCAAATACTCAAACATGACCCCCCTAATAAAAAATACTTTGAATGCATCGTGAATCAGGATCGCAAAAAAACCTAACTCCAATTTGTGCTAGCAAGAACTATCATCAGCCATAGCCTTTGAGTAATTTGCGTACTTCCAGATATTTCGGATAAACACTCTCCACCAGCTTCCAAAACGCCTTTGAATGATTCATTTCGATCAAATGCGCCAATTCATGTGCGACGACGTAGTCGATCAAGTGCAGTGGCAATTGAATCAAGCGCCAGTTCAGGTGAATGATGCCGCGGCTGTTGCAGCTGCCCCAGCGGGTTTTGGCATTTGATAAGCGGAAGGGTGGTACCGGTAGATTGAGTGCCGGAGCGTAGATTGCGATGCGCTGTTTGAAGCAGGTGATCGCTTGCTGGCTATACCAGGCCATGACGAATTTCTCGATGTGATGAGAACAGAGTTGTGGCAAAGATGGTTCTGCAATTTCCGCATGTGTGGTTTCATTAACGAAATGCTGCGCCATTTCAATCTCGCCCGATGGTTTCAACACAATACGCCACGGTTCGCCTAGTAACGGGTAGATGGCATCATGCGTCCATGATATGGCCAGACTCTTTTTACTTTGCCACTGTTCCAGTTTTTTAGTGATCCAATCGGCTTTTTGTTGCAGAATGCTTTCGATATGCGACACGCTGGCCTGCAACGGCACGCTGATTTTCAAACCTTCGTGATTGATGGTCAAACCCACCGACTTGCGTTTGCATCGCCTCAGTGTGTAGCTGATTTTCCTGTCATTTAAAACAGTGTGAACGAGCACGCTTATGCTTTTTGTTGATTTTTCTGGCTGATGCGTAGCATTTCGAACTCAATCCAGGCTTCCACTTGCGCGTTTAATTCGCCGGGTTCCATGCCGGTCGGATCGATGGGTTCGCCAATACTGACGGTGATGGTGCCAGGGTGTTTGATGAAAGAATTTCTTCCCCACAATTCGCCGGCATTGTGTGCGACGGGTACTACCAGCGTGTTTGTATGCGTTGCCAGCCATGCACCGCCGATCCGGTATTTGCCGCGTTGTCCCGGCGGGATGCGCGTGCCTTCGGGGAAGACCACGATCCAGAATCCTTGTTTTAATCGATCCTTGCCTTGCTCGACAATCTGTTCTAGCGCCTTCTTCTTGGCACTCCGATCGATCGCGATCGGGCTGGTCATCGCCAAGCCCCAGCCAAAAAACGGGATGCGCAATAATTCCTTTTTCAGCACCCACACCTGGGGCGGAAAAATTTTCTGGAACGCCAGTGTTTCCCATGCCGATTGATGTTTGGATAGCACGATACTCGGAGTTTTTGGAATATTTTCCGCACCGATGATTTGATAACGTATGCCGCACACATTGCGCAGCAAAAACAGCATGATGAACGTCCAGCTGGAAGTCACGCGATAACGGTTATGCGGCGATAATGGAAAGCACGCGAGTGTCAGTAATGCATACGGGGGCGTGATGATGATCTGCAACAACATGTACAGGGTTGACCGTAAAACTGCCAATCTCATTCCTCCCCGATTAAAGTATCAGCGACAACCGACAAATCTGCAAAAATCTGCGTATTGAAGGGAATTTCCTGGCAGGTTTGCGTTATCTGGCCGTGGCCGGTCAGCACCAAAACAGGTATTGCACCCACTGCTGCTGCAGCGTGCAGATCTTTTAATGAATCACCGACAACTGCAACATTCGTTAAATTAACGCCATAACGCTGCATGATCTCATCGAATAAACCCGTGGCCGGTTTGCGGCAGGCGCACTTATCCGCATGGGTATGCGGGCAAAAAAATATCGCATCGATGCGGCCACCAACATGATGAATGGCTTTGTACATTTTGTCATTGATGGCATTGTAAGTCGTCATATCGATCAAGCCACGGCCAATGCTCGATTGATTAGTAGCGATGACCACGCGATAGCCGGAATGCGTCAACCGGGCAATTGCTTCCAGGCTGCCTGGAATGGGAATCCATTCCTCCGGTGTTCTGATAAAGGTATCGCTGCATTGATTAATCACACCGGTTTGGTCGAGGATGATCAGTTTCATGTTAATTGACCGCCAATTTTGAAAGATCAGCTACACGATTCATCGTTTGCTGAAGTTGCCTCAATAAGGCCAGCCGATTATTACGCAACGGCTCATCTTCTACATTCACCATCACATGATCAAAAAAAGTATCGATCGGCAACTTGAGCTTGGCGAGAATTTGCAGCGAAGCGGTATAATCACCTGCTGCAAAAGCTTTTTCTGTTTCCGGCAATAGCGTTGTCAATGTTTGATGAAGCGTTCGTTCGGCTTCTTCCTGTAATAATTTGGTGTGAACTTCGTCGTGGATATGGCTTTCCGATTTTTTAAGGATGTTGCTTACCCGCTTGTTGGCAGCCGCCAGACTGGCTGCTTCGGGCAGTGCTGCAAAAGCGCGTACTGCAGCCAGCCGTTTGGGAATATCGCTTAATTGTTGCGGATTCAGACTAAGAACTGCGTCGACTTCCTGGGCGGTGGAGCCTTGTTCGCGTAAATTACCTGCCAAACGTTCGCAGATAAAAGTCAGTAACAATTCGCTAGATCCTTTTGCAATAATTTGCTGCTGTGTAACAACAGTCGATTGCTGCGAGCTTGCCCATTGTGTGGGGATATTTTTATCTTCAATTATTTTAATTACCTGCGAAATTAATGCATTCAGATCAAGCAGTAAATTTTTCTCAGTCAATATGCGAATAATCCCCAATGCATGGCGGCGCAATGCAAACGGGTCTTTATCACCAGTCGGAATTTCACCGATACCAAACATATTCACCAATGTTTCTAATTTGTCGGCCAGCGCCACGCAGACGCCAACCGGATTGCGTGGTAATGCATCGCCGGAAAAGCGCGGTTTATAATGATCCTCAATGGCAAATGCGACTTCGTCGCTTAACCCTTCATATTGCGCATAGTAGCGTCCCATAATGCCTTGCAACCCCGGGAATTCGCCCACCATATCGGTCAGCAAATCTGCTTTTGCCAGTGTGGCAGCTTCGTAAGCTTGATCGGCGAGTGCATCGCCACCCAATTGTTCACCAATCATTTTTGCGATGGCTCGGACATAGTGCATGCGTAAACCTTGCGAACCCAGTTTGTTGTGGTAAACGACTTTATCCAATTCCGGCACACGCGAAGCCAATGTTTTTTTGCGATCCTGATCGAAGAAAAACTTGGCATCGGCCAGGCGCGAACGCACCACGCGCTCATTGCCGGTGATCACTTGCGCGGGATCGGTTGGTCGTATGTTGGAAACCAGCAAAAACTTGTTGGCCAATTCTCCCTGCGCATCCAGCAACGGGAAATATTTCTGATTCGCTTTCATGGTCAGAATCAGGCATTCCTGCGGCACTTGCAGGAAATCCTCAGCGAATTTCCCTACCAAAACGTTGGGATGTTCGACCAATGCGGTGACTTCGTCCAATAGAGCGTCATCGTCAATCGGAGTGAGATTTTCCTTTGCGGCTGATACTGCGAGTTGATGCGCGATTTCCGCGCGGCGCTCGGAAAAATCGGCCATGACAGCGCCTTCAGTCAGCAGTTGTTGCGCGTAGCTATCCGCATTGTGCAACACGATGGGATTTACTTTTGCTTCAAAACGATGTCCCTGCGTTTCGCGCCCGGCTTGCAAACCCAGAATATTGACCGGAACGATATCCGCACCATGCAATGCGATCAATGCATGTGCCGGACGTACAAAATTGACGCTACTCCAGCCGTCTGCTAGCTGATACGTCATCATCTTGGCGATCGGCAGCTTCGTAATTAAGGTGTGTAGTACCTGCTGCAAATTCTTTCCCAGAGGAAATCCAACAGCTACATCAGTGTGGAATAGAAATTCTGTCTTTCCATCAAATTCGCGGGAGATTCGTTCCTCAAGGGTCCGAGGAGATATTTCATCCGAGTATCCGCAGCTTTGTCGTAGTTTTTTTTGGAAGGCTTGTGTGTATTCCCCATTTGCATCAATCCCAATTGATACTGGCATGAGTTTTATTTTCTGGGGTGGATGCACAGCAATTTCCATGACGTTAGTGATATGCGCTGCAAGCCGTCTGGGAGATGCGAATGCAGTAAGTTGCGCATCGTTGCCAAGATTATGAAGTGTCTGCAATCCTTCAAACAAGAGCACTCCAAATGATTCACCAAGTGTCTTCAGCGATCTGGGTGGCAGTTCTTCCACCAATAATTCAACGAGCAGGTTCTGAGTCATCATGCAGATTTCACCCTATCCGGCATCTGTGTGACCCATTCACGCGGTGCCATCGGGAAAGGAGGATTCAGGTTTGCGCGGCTATCGTAATACGCCCTAGCAACTTGTCGCGACAGATTGCGAATGCGACCGATATACGCGGCACGCTCCGTGACTGAAATAGCTCCGCGCGCATCGAGCAGATTAAACGTATGTGCCGCTTTCAACACTTGCTCGTACGCGGGCAGCGCCAACTGCTTTTCGATGAGATGGTTGGCTTGCGCTTCGTACTTGCCAAACGCCAGAAACAAAAATTCCGTATCACTGTGTTCAAAGTTATACGTGGACTGCTCCACTTCGTTTTGATGATACACGTCGTGATAAGTCAATCCTTTGGTCCAGACCAGGTCAAACACGCTTTCCACGCCTTGCAAGTACATCGCAAGCCGCTCCAACCCGTAGGTTATTTCGCCGGTCGCGGGTTTGCAGTCAATACCGCCAACCTGCTGGAAATAGGTAAATTGGGTCACTTCCATGCCATTGAGCCAAACTTCCCAACCTAGCCCCCAAGCACCCAGCGTGGGATTTTCCCAATCATCTTCCACCAAGCGCGCGTCATTTTGCGTCAAATCAAAACCCAGCTCACGCAACGAGTCGAAATATAAATCCAGAATATCTTTCGGTGCGGGTTTGAGCACCACCTGAAATTGATAATAATGCTGCAAGCGGTTGGGGTTTTCGCCATAGCGCCCGTCTTTAGGCCTACGCGACGGTTGCACGTATGCGGCTTTCCAGGGTTCAGGGCCGAGCGCGCGCAGAAAGGTGGCGGTATGGCTGGTTCCCGCGCCGACTTCCATATCGTAAGGCTGCAGAATCGCGCATCCTTGCTTATCCCAATACCGCTGCAAGGTCAGGATGATTTCCTGGAAAGTAAGTGTTGACATGAAGAATCTGGATTAAACCACTCTCAAATGAAGTAATGCGGATTTTACCGGTTTTTCCTGGCTGCGTGAAAGGCGGATAACAATCCGATACACAATAACAGACCGGCGAGCCCGAGTACCGGGTAATTTCCCATCCGCACATAGGGCGTGGCTCCGGTAAAACCTTGCGCCAGCCCGTGCAACGCCGCAGTGGTGAAAATTTCAATGGTCTGCAATACCCGGCCGCGCTCGTCGATAATTGCGGTTACGCCTGTATTGGTGGCCCGCAGCATATAGCGCCCGGTTTCCAGCGCGCGCATCTGCGAAATCTGTAAATGCTGCTGCGGCCCGATCGAGCGTCCGAACCAGGCATCATTACTTACATTGACCAACATCGTCGCTTGCGGCAACTGATTAATAATCTCTTCCCCGAATACATCTTCATAGCAAATATTGATTGCAACGCGCTGCCCCGCAAGATTCATCGGCTGTTGATCCAGACTGCCTCGTGAAAAATCCGATAATGGTATTTGTAATACATCGATAACCCAACCGAATATGGGCTTTAGCGGTATAAATTCGCCAAAGGGTACTAAGTGATGTTTGCGGTAACTTTGTTCCGGTGCGGAACCAAAACTGAACATGGTATTGTAATATTCGTTATCATCATGGGCGGCGCGTTCGGCCAGCCCGATCAACACATCGCCATTGTTGCTTCTGGCATGCTCGGCCAGATACGACAGATAGGATTTCGGCACAACATTGCTGAACAGCGGGATAGAAATTTCCGGTGTTACGATCAGACGGCTGTCACTTTCCAGAATCAACCGGGCATAAGTCTGCATCGTATTTTCCAGATGATCCTCGCGCCATTTCATGTCCTGAGCGATATTGCCCTGCAGCAGGCTCACGGTAACCGGTTCACCTTGCGGCTGCACCCAATGAATTGCTTGCAAACCATATCCGCCGAACCAAATCAGTATTAAGGGCAACCCGAAACGCCATTGCCTGATCCCTTTATCAATCCAGAAAAAAAGCAAGGCAGCACTGAATACCACAATCATTGAGATACCATATACCCCGATAATCGGTGCAAAGCCAGCCAAGGGACTGAAAGGCGCTTGTGAGTAACCCATCAGCAACCAGGGAAAACCGGTAAACAAGGTTCCGCGCAACCACTCAAACATTATCCACAATGCAGCGGCCAGTGCGGCCCAGAGGAGCGACGAAGTCAGACGAAGTTTAGTCAATAACCCCAGGCCCAGGGCGGGAAAAAGCGACAGATAAGCACAGAGTATAATCAATGCGACAATCGCGGTGGCCATCGGCATCGCACCAAAATCGTGCAAGCTGACATAAATCCATGTGACACCGGCACTGAACAATCCCATACCAAAACAAAATCCCAATGCCGCGTTTTTAATCGGGGATAAACTATTATGGCAATAACCCAGCAACACGGCGAGCGTAACCACCGGAACAGGGTAAAGATAAAAAGGCGCAAAACCCAGAACGGTCAGCACCCCCAGCAAATAAACAATAATTAATTTAACGTAAGAATTATTCAAGAGAATCAAAATTGGAAGTATCCATAGATAAAATTCATGCGGATACGATAGTATGCTTGAATTTTAGCGCAGCCGGTACAATTATGAACTTTCATGATTTAATGTCGTTCTCAGCCTTTCCTGATCAAAAACTCATCAATGATCCCTATTCTTGCAATCCAATTCATTTTTCATGATGACATTCAATTCCACTTATGCTAAATAATTATTTATTCACTTTTTTGTAAGTATAAAAGTAGAATATGCGCATTATGCTAAAAATGATCACGCAATGAATCCGAAGCACTGCAGAAAAAGAATAATAATGGACTAAGCTTTTAGGGTCTAATTATGGATCATGAAAATGAACAGACTGTAAGATTTATCTTATTTTTGAAAACCAATCGGATTTCTCATGAAATTTAAACTTCTATGTGTGTTATTGCTATCCGTACTGACTGCTTGTGCGCAGATACCTGCAAACAAGGAAATAGAAAATACGGAGGAATCCAACGAGCAGGAAGACGTCACTCAGGCTAATTTACCCAAGCAAGAATTAACCGCCCCGATCTTATTTGATTTCCTGATCGGTGAAACCGCATTGCAGCGTGGCAATTTGGATGTTGCGGTAAACCGCTATGTCAAACTGGCCAAAACCACGCGCGATCCCCGGATTGCCAAGCGTGCAACAGAAATTTCCCTGCATGCGGGCAATACTTTTGCCGCCGAGCAGGCGGCAACGATGTGGATTCAGCTTGAACCGGATTCAGTGGATGCCCGTCAAACCATTGCAGCTTTATTGGTCAATCTTGGCAAGCTGGATGTGGCGGAACCTCATCTTGAAAAATTGCTCGCCACGGAAAAAGAAGGGTTAGGCAATGCATTTATGCAGCTTAATCAGCTGTTGTCACGGAATCCGGATAAGGCGGCAACGTTACAGTTGATACAGCAACTATCCCGACCTTATAAAGAACTTCCAGAAGTTCATTTTGCCATTTCTCAGGCAGCATGGTTTGCCAATCAACATCAACTGGCATCCGATGAAATGCAACGTGCACTGGCGTTGCGTCCGGATTGGGAAATCGCCGCAATCCATAACGGACGAATACTGCAGCGTATCTCAATTGACGATGCCAGCGAATTTTATCGCGACTATCTAAAAAAATACCCGGAAAGCAATGAAGTACGAATCGCGTATACCCGGGTATTAATAAGCGGCAACGAAGCTGATTTGGCGCGAGAACAATTGCAATGGCTGATGGACAAAAATTCGGATGATGCCGAAATCATGTTGGCTGCCGGGCTTTTAGCTACGGAAATGGGTGATTTTGATGTCACCGAAACGAGCTTTAAAAAAGCGCTTAGTCTGGGATACAAAGATACCAATGCGGTGTATTTTCATTTGGGCCAGATTTATGAGGAAACGAATCGCCCTGAAAGGGCGATGGAATCGTATCAGATGGTAACAAGCGGGGGGCGTTATTTGCCTGCACAGATACGTTACGCAGATCTATTGGCAACAAAAGGATATCTGAAAGAAGCTCGTGAACATCTGCAAAAACTTCCGGCCGCCAATGATCAGCAAGCCGCTCATTTAATTCTGGCGGAAGCGCAGATTCTGCGCAAATCAAAAGCATACCAGGAAGTATTTGATCTGCTTGATGAGGGATTGAAGAAACTGCCTGATTATCCGGAACTGCTTTATGATCGTGCGCTGGCCGCAGACAAACTTGGTAAATTTAAGATTCTCGAACAGGATCTGCGCAAGCTGATACAGCTCAAGCCTGACAATGCTCATGCCTACAACGCCTTAGGTTACAGTCTTGCTGAACGTGGCATTCAACTACCGGAAGCACTCAAGCTGATAAGGAAAGCCGTTGAACTCGCTCCGGAGGACCCTTATATCATGGATAGTTTGGGGTGGGTGTACTACCGCATGGGTAACCTGACAGAAGGGTTAAATTACTTGAACTTGGCATTTTCCGTTCGTCCAGATGCCGAAATCGCCGCACATTTGGGTGAAGTGCTGTGGATGCAAGGCGCTAAGAACGATGCCATAAATATTTGGCGCTCCGCTTTAGAAAAAGAACCGGGTAATGAAGTTTTACTTGAGACATTACAACGGCTTACCAAAAAGAAAGTTATCGACTAAACTTCCTTATCCGGAAGACTTTATCAACCTCATGATAAAAAGTCATTAATCACATAATGAATGAATCCCAATGCGGGTCTCATACTGCTACAATGCGTTCTAAAAAATGTTAAATACTTCTCCAATTCTTGAGTTTAAAAGCAGTACTTTTTTCTCACCCATTCTTATTCTTTATACGAACGACATGGTTGCGATAGAGCAAATGCTGCACGAGAAAATCAATCTGGCACCGGATTTTTTCAAAGATTCGCCTTTGATTATCGATTTACGTGAGCTGAATAAATCGAACCTGGATTTGGATTTTGCTCAGATCGCGCAGCTATTGAAAAGAAATGGTTTTTTTCCTGTCGGAATTCGTGGCGGTAATGAACAACAAAATAAGCAAGCACGTGCTCTATCACTTCCAATCGATACGGTACGCGAGCTAGGTAACCCGATCATCATGGGTGAAACACAAAAACAGGAAAGCATCCAGCAGCCTCCTGCGCAGCCGGAAGTAGCCATCGTCAAAGAATCCGTGCAACCCGCTGCAATTCCGCCCGTGCCTGCGACCTCAGTATTGGTTACTCAGCCGATCCGCTCTGGACAGCGTATCTATTCGTCCGGGGATTTGATCATCTTGTCTCAAGTCAGCGCAGGTGCTGAAATTATGGCCGAGGGTAACATACATGTCTATAATACCTTGCGAGGTCGCGCCCTGGCAGGTGTACACGGCAATACAGCTGCCAGAATATTTTGCTTCGATTTGCAAGCAGAGCTTATCTCTATTGCGGGAGATTATAAAACCAGTGAAGATTTAAATAAGCAAACATACAACAGTCCGGTACAAGTATATTTACAGAATCATGCGTTGATCATTAAAGAGATTGCTTAAAACCAAATAGCAAAGGAGGCTCAATTGGCAAGAATTATAGTCGTAACGTCGGGCAAGGGCGGCGTTGGCAAAACAACAACAAGCGCAGCAATTGCCATGGGGTTGGCGAAAAGAGGTCACAAAACAGCGGTGATTGATTTTGATGTAGGCTTGCGAAATCTAGACTTGATTCTCGGCTGCGAGCGTCGTGTTGTTTATGATTTTATTAATGTTATCAATGGAGAGGCCAGTCTCAACCAAGCACTTATTCGTGACAAAAACTGTAATCTTCTCTATATCCTGCCAGCTTCGCAAACGCGCGATAAAGACGCGCTGACACACGAAGGCGTGGGTAAAGTACTGGATGAACTATCCAAGGATTTCCAATATATTGTTTGCGATTCGCCCGCGGGTATCGAAAAAGGCGCCAATTTAGCACTTTATTTTGCCGATGACGCTTTTGTGGTAACTAACCCGGAAATTTCTTCCGTTCGGGATTCCGATCGCATGTTGGGTATTCTGTCGAGCAAATCACGCCGCGCTGAAAGAAACGAAGAACCCATCAAGGAATATTTATTGTTAACCCGGTATGATGCCGACCGGGTAAGATTAGGTGAAATGCTGAGCCTGGAAGATGTGCAGGAAATCTTATCTCTGGAGTTGTTAGGCATTATTCCTGAGTCAAAATCTGTCTTATCCGCATCCAATGCGGGCATACCAGTCATTCTGGACGAGAAAAGCGAGGCAGGTCAGGCCTATGCCGATGTCGTCGCACGTTATTTAGGAGAGACACTGCCACATCGATTTATCGATGGCAAGCAAGGGTTTCTCAGGAGGCTTTTCGGAGGAAGAAAATGAGCTTACTGGACTATTTCAGATCATCCAAACCCAAGACCGCATCGCTTGCCAAAGAAAGATTACAAATTCTTGTCGCGCATGAGCGCACTTATCGCAACCAGCCTTCTTATTTGCCGCAATTGCAGAAGGAGCTTTTAGACGTTATCCGCAAATATGTTAATGTGGATCAGGACGCAATCTCCGTTAATTTCGAGCAAGACGAGAATCAAGAAACACTGGAACTGAATATTGTTCTGCCCGATTATCACCAAACCAATAAAACCATAAATAATTAAAATCTCTTATGCACTTCTTGCGCATTGGTAATTAATGAATTGAAATTGATTAATTTTTGTATTAAGCCTAGAAATTCTAAATTACCCGCAAGCCGGATCAGAGCGCATCAACCGAATGTTATTCTGGGCTTTTTGATAAGCTGCTTCATTCTGTTCTTTCCCGCCTGTAGGACATTACCGACTCAACCTCCATCTGATGCGATTGCAACGACTATTTTTACCGAACCACTTGCTGCTAATACTCAGAATATTCCCGCCGGTGATTTTAATATCCTGGGAAGAATATCCGTCCAAGACAAGAGCCAAAGCTTTTCCGGTAACTTTCGCTGGCAGCATATGACTGCCAGCGATGAGATTTTACTATTCACACCTTTAGGTCAGGCAGTCGCGGAAATCACGAAAGACAGCGCAGGAGTGCGCTTAATTACTTCAAAGCTAGAGGCGTTTTATGCCACCGATGTGGAAAGTCTGACTGAGCAAATTTTGGGCTGGCGCATGCCACTTGACGGCTTGCAGTACTGGATTCAGGGAACGCATTCGCCACTCACCGCTGCCGAAAAAGATCTGGATAGAAAGGATCAGGTTATCGCCATCCGTCAAGATGGCTGGCATATTCATTATAGTAGCTTCACTCCAGCTCGATCAGATTCTCCAATGCTCCCCCGCGTGATCAATTTGTTCTACGACAACTTGAGAATCCGGTTGGTAGTAGACAATTGGAGCATCGAGTAATTTTTCCTGATAAAACATTACCGCCTTATCATTATTCATGCATACGTTTTCTGCTCCTGCCAAGCTGAATCTTTTTTTACATGTTGTTGGCCGCAGACAGGATGGCTATCATTTGTTGCAAACCGTTTTCCGGTTTATAGATTTCTCTGATCAACTCAGTTTTGCATTACGCTCGGATGGCCTCATCAAACTCCATACGCCGATTGTCGGCGTGCCGGAAGAAAAAGATCTATGCGTGCGTGCCGCCAAGCTGCTGCAACAAAAAACCGCAACCATGCAGGGCATCGACATCTTTCTGCAAAAGCAGATTCCGATGGGCGGCGGTCTGGGCGGCGGCAGCTCGGATGCGGCCACTACACTGCTAGCATTAAATCATTTGTGGAAGACTAATTTAAGTAAGCAACAATTGCTCGAATTAGGGCTGCAGCTAGGTGCCGATGTTCCGGTATTTATTTTTGGAGAAAATGCTTTCGCCGAAGGAATCGGTGAGAAATTGACCGGGATTAAATTGCCGCCCGCTTGGTATGTCGTCCTGATACCGCCCGTACAAGTATCAACCGCTGAAATTTTTACGAGTAAAGAATTGACACGCAACACAATTCCTATCAAAATACCGCCCTTTTCCGTCTGGCAAGGCCATAATGACTTGGAACGAGTGGTTTGTCGGCTATACCCGGAAGTTGCGCGTTGTTTGGAGTGGCTAAAGCAGCAAGAAAATACTACAATAACGGCGATGAGCGGATCAGGTGCTTGCGTTTTTGCTGAGTTTGCATCTGAAGCGGCGGCGCAGGCGGTTTTCGAATGTATTCCTGATAGTATGACAGGCTTTATGGCAAGAGGACTGGACTACCATCCGTGGCAACAGACAATAAAATAAAGATATAGGGGAGTCGCCAAGTGGTAAGGCACCGGATTTTGATTCCGGCATTCGTAGGTTCGATCCCTACCTCCCCTGCCAGTTTATATAAATTTCATCGATTCTTAATACATATATAATAGTCAAATCTGACAACGGATCGTTGAAAGTAGCTCGTTTAACAAAATAAATCAGTGCTCCCTTTTCCAGCTAATTAGCTCAAAGAACGAAGAAAAAACATGTCTTATGACAGTTTGATGGTTTTTACCGGCACCGCGCACCCTAAATTGGCCCAGGATGTTGTGAAGCATCTTAACATTCACCTGGGGCGAGCAAATGTAGGGCGTTTCAGTGACGGTGAAGTTATGGTGGAAATCCTTGAAAATGTGCGTGGAAAGGATGTTTTTGTGCTGCAATCGACCTGCGCACCGACCAATGATAGTTTGATGGAAATATTGGTGATGGTCGATGCCTTAAAACGTGCGTCTGCGAGTCGCATTACTGCTGCAATCCCGTATTTTGGTTACGCACGACAAGACAGAAGACCCCGCTCGGTACGCGTGCCGATCACCGCCAAAGTGGTAGCCAATATGCTGACTACTGTTGGCGTTGACCGGTTATTGACTATGGATCTGCACTCGGACCAAATCCAGGGTTTTTTTGACATCCCTGTTGATAATATATACGGCATGCCCATTTTGCTGGGAGACATCTGGAAACATAATTATCAGAATCTGATCGTGGTCTCGCCAGATGTGGGTGGAGTAGTGCGCGCCAGGCATTTGGCCAAACGTTTGGAATGTGATTTGGCTATTATCGATAAGCGACGCCCCAAACCCAACGAAGCGAAGGTGATGAATATCATTGGAGAAGTCAAGGATCGCACCTGTGTCATCATCGATGATCTGGTAGATACTGCAAATACGCTGTGCGAAGCGGCGAAAGCATTAAAAGAACACGGGGCGCGAACAGTGCTGGCCTATTCGACCCATGCCGTTCTGTCAGGCAGTGCGATAGAGCGCATTCAGAACTCGGCGTTGGATAAGCTGGTGGTCACGGATACGATACCGCTGCGCAACGATGCGATGGCGTGTGATCGCATTTGCCAGCTAAGCATTGCGAATCTGCTGGCGGAAACTATGCTGCGCATTAGCAATGAAAGCTCATTGAGCTCGTTATTTATGGAATAAACCGATTTTTTAACCGGCTTGTTTGGTCGCGAACAAGCCATCAACATGGAGCAGTAAAGATGAAAATAGAAATCAGTGCCGACAAACGCACATTGCAGGGAAAGGGTGCGAGCCGCCGCCTGCGTGGTTCCGGTAAAGTGCCAGCAGTCATTTATGGTGGCGAACAGGCAGCGCAATCCATCGAGATGGATCATAATGATCTGTTTCATAAGCTCAGGCTGGAAGCATTTCATGCATCCATTCTTACATTAAGCGTTGCGGGGAAAAAAGAACCCGTATTATTGCGTGATGTGCAAATGCACCCTTTCAAAAAACAGGTGCTGCATGTGGATTTTCAGAGAGTCGACAAAAACAAGAAAATACACATGAAGGTTCCACTGCACTTTATCAATGCAGAAATTTCACCGGGCGTAAAAACCTCCGGCGGGATTGTTACGCATATCCTGACCGAAGTGGACATCACCTGTCTTCCTGGTGATTTACCTGAATTTATTTCTGTCGATTTGGCAGAACTTACCGCAGGACATACCCTTCACTTGAGCGATCTGGTGTTGCCTAAAGACGTGGAGACCGTTGCATTGGCCAAAGGTGACGATTTACCTGTAGCAACGATCGTCATACCAAGATCGGTATTATCTGAAGAAGCTGCTGGTGAAGAGGCCAGCACCGAGAAATCATAATCTCCAGTAAAGACTTGCCCCAGACTGATCTGCTGGGGATTTGACTCATCTGCCGGAATTAAAGAACATGCCGGCAGATCCTTATTTTTAAATCCATTCTCAGCAATCGGATTAACACACACTGCAGCTTGACATCACTTCATGAAACTTATTGTTGGATTGGGTAACCCGGGCAGGGAATATGCAGGGACACGCCATAATGCCGGTTTTGAGTGGGTGGATCGATTATCTCAAATGCTGCACGCTCCGCTGAAGGCGGAAGTGCGCTTTCATGGCTTATGCGCGCAAATCCGCCAGAATGACATCGATGTATGGCTATTGGAACCGCAAACCTTTATGAACCGTAGCGGTCAAGCGGTTGCTGCGCTGTGCCAGTTTTATAAAATTCTGCCGGATGAAATCATCGTGGTGCATGACGAGCTGGATCTGCAGCCCGGCGTTGCCAAGCTAAAAAAAGGCGGCGGTTTGGGCGGACACAACGGCCTCAAGGATATCGCGGCAAGACTGGGCACGCAGGATTTCTGGCGGTTGCGCATCGGTATCGGCCATCCGGGCGATCGCAACGCGGTAGTCGGCTATGTGTTACACCCGCCGCAAAAGGAAGAAGCGCCGCTGATCGATGAAGCTATTCAAAAAAGCCTGGAAGTCTGGCCGCTCATCGCGCAAGGCGCGTGCGAAGCGGCGATGCTGAAACTGCACACCAAAGCATAAATCCCGGCAATAATTCATAACATTGTTATTTAACCCTTTTTAATGAGAAACCGGTCATGAGTCTGAAATGCGGAATCGTAGGCCTGCCCAATGTCGGCAAATCCACCTTGTTTAATGCCTTGACCAAAGCGGGTATCGCGGCGGAAAACTATCCTTTTTGCACCATCGATCCGAATGTCGGCATCGTCGAGGTACCGGACCCACGCCTGCAAAAACTCAGCGACATCGTCAAGCCGCAAAAAATCCAACCGGCCATCGTCGAATTCGTCGATATTGCCGGATTGGTCGCGGGCGCGTCCAAAGGCGAAGGGCTGGGCAATAAATTCCTGGCCAACATCCGCGAAACCGACGGCATCGTCAACATGGTGCGCTGCTTCTCAGATGATAACGTCGTACACGTCGCTGGCAAGGTCGATCCGATATCGGACATTGAAGTGATCCAAACTGAACTGGCCCTGGCTGATCTTGCCACTGTGGAGAAAGCCATTCAGCGCGAATCCAAGGTCGCCAAATCCGGCAATAAAGACGCCATCAAACTGTGCGCTTTACTGGAAACGGTGCAAGCGCACCTGAACGAAGGCAAACCCGCCAGAATGCTCGAGCTCGACAAAGAACAAAAGCACCTGTTGCAACCGCTGTGCTTATTGACCGCGAAACCGGCGATTTACGTCGCCAATGTCGACGATCACGGTTTTGAAAACAACCCGCTGCTCACCCGCGTGCAAGAATACGCCGCCAAGGAAGGCGCGCCCGTTGTTGCCATCTGCGCCGCACTCGAAGCGGAAATCGCGGAACTGTCCGACGAAGACAAAAAAATCTTCTTAGCCGACCTCAACCTCGAAGAACCTGGCCTCAACCGCCTGGTGCGCGCCGGTTACGACCTGCTCGGACTGCAAACCTACTTCACCGCCGGTGTCAAAGAAGTCCGCGCCTGGACCATCCACAAAGGCGACACCGCCCCGCAAGCCGCCGGTGTCATCCACACCGACTTCGAAAAAGGCTTCATCCGCGCCGAAGTCATCAACTACGACGATTTCATCACGTACAACGGCGAACAAGGTGCCAAAGAAGCCGGCAAAATGCGCCTCGAAGGCAAGGAATACATCGTCAAGGACGGCGATGTGATGCACTTCCGCTTTAACGTTTAATCGATATGTCGCAAAAAATGAGAATTTGCGACATATTGAGTTGACCTGTCGCTGCGAACGACATAAACTGACGACGTGTCGCAAAAATGCAAAAATTAAACCATGACTACCTGGCGTCCGGATCAACCTTACAACGACCTACCGCTGTTGCCTCCCGCAGCCGAGCTGGAAACACGCACGGTGCTGAAGCAATGCATCGCCGCCCGGGCGGCACTGGCAGAACTGAAACAAGCCGCTGAGCTCATTCCCAATCAAGGCGTTTTGATCAATGCCCTGCCGCTGCTTGAAGCCCAAGCCAGCTCGGAAATCGAAAATATCGTTACAACAACCGACCGGCTGTTTCAGTTTCAAAGCGCAAATGAGTATGCCGACCCAGCGACGCGCGAAGCCCTGCGCTATAGCAGTGCACTGCTGGAAGGGTTTCGGGCACTAAAGCAATACCCGCTGAACACGCGCACGGCGGAACAAGTATGCACCCGCATCAAGGGCATGGACATGCAAGTGCGGCGGATTCCGGGAACAGCACTGGCCAACCAGGCAACGGGAGAGGTGATCTACACCCCGCCAGCCGGAGAAGACCTACTGCGCACCAAATTGGCTAACTGGGAACGTTACCTTCATGAGGAGCGCGAAATCGATCCGCTGATCCGCATGGCAGCCGGGCATTATCAATTTGAAGCGATTCACCCGTTCACCGATGGCAATGGCCGCACCGGACGCGTGCTGAATAGTCTATTTCTGATCCAGGAAGATTTATTGACGCTGCCGATTCTTTATCTCAGCCGCTACATCATCAAGAACAAAACCGAATATTACCGCCTGCTGCTCGATGTCACGCGCAATCAAGCATGGGAACCGTGGATTAGCTTCATACTGCAAGGCATTGAAGACACGGCGCATTGGACCACCGCCAAGATTGCCGCGATCCGCGCCCTCTCCGGATTGACAATTGATTATGTGAAGCAAAAAGTACCGAAAATCTACAGCCGCGAGCTGGTCGATCTGATCTTCGATCTGCCATACTGTCGGATTCAGAACCTGGTTGAAAAAAATATCGCGGGGCGCCAAGCGGCTTCGCGCTATCTTAAACAACTGGTAGACATCGGTGTGCTTGAGGAAAGAACCGTCGGGCGTGAAAAGCTCTTTATTCATCCCAAGCTGATGCAATTACTGACGCGGGATGACAACACCGTCGCCGTTTATGGATATTTGGCATGAATATATTTTCTTTATCGAAGCTGGGTCTGGCATGCTCTCAAATTACCTACAAGCTATCGCCTAAAGACTTTTGCCCATGAACCTTATTAAATCTCGAAAGCGCGTCGCTGACCACGGAGAGGTATTCACTCCCGCGTGGCTGGTAGATGCCATGCTCGACCTCGTGAAGGACGAATCGGAGCGCATTGATTCCCGCTTTCTGGAACCGGCCTGCGGAAGCGGTAATTTTATTGTCAAGGTCTTGCAGCGCAAGCTCGCGGCCGTCGAGTGTAAGTTCGGGAAATCTGACTTCGAAAAGCAGCACTATGCGATGCTGGCACTGATGTGCATCTATGGGATCGAGCTTCTGGCAGACAACATCACCGAATGCCGGGAAAATATGCTGGAAATCTTTGCCGACTACCTGAACGTGCAGGGGTCAGATGACATTTATCGTGCCGCTTCCTACGTGTTATCGCAGAATCTTGTCCATGGTGACGCCTTGACGATGTGCACTAGCCACAAAGAGCCGATTACCTTTGCCGAATGGGGTTATCTGGGCAAGGGCAAGTTTCAACGTCGCGATTTTCGCTTCGACGTCCTCACCGGCATGTCGAACCACGTTGAACAGGGATCACTGTTTGCCAAGCATGAGATATTCACACCAATTATGGCTTACCCGCCGATGACCGTTCGTGAGCTTGCTCGCATGACGAACGGTAATACTGCAAAGGAGATCGCATGAACGGTCAGGCTTCCTTCACCCTGCGAGGTCGCAATCCTGATGTACTGACCTGCATTTCGAATCTTTCCAACGACGAGGTGTTCACACCACCGGAACTTGCCAACAGGATGCTGGATACTGTTGCCGAGGCATGGGCGGCCAGTCACAACGGGGCAAACCTCTGGGCGGACAAGACGATTCGATTCCTCGACCCGTGCACCAAGTCGGGCGTGTTCCTGCGGGAAATCACCAGCCGACTGACCAAAGGCCTCGCAGACGAAATGCCGAACCTCAACGAGCGCGTCAATCACATCCTGACCAGGCAGGTGTTCGGCATTGGTATCACGAATCTCACCAGTCTGCTGGCGCGGCGTAGCGTGTATTGCTCGAAGCACGCCAATGGGCAGCATTCCATTGCCAAATCCTTCACGAGTGACGCGGGGAACATCTGGTTTGAGCGGCTGAAGCACACTTGGGCCAGTGGCAAATGCACATTTTGCGGCGCCAGCCAAACGGCACTGGATCGTGGCGCTGTCTTGGAAACCCACGCTTATGCATTTATTCACACGGATAACATCAAGACTCGGATGGCCGAGTTGTTTGGAGGCAATATGCAATTCGATGTCATCGTTGGTAACCCGCCGTATCAGTTGGACGATGACGGCTTCGGTACAAGCGCCGCTCCGATTTACAATAAGTTCGTCGAGCAAGCTAAAAAGCTTGAACCTCGCTTGTTGAGCATGGTTATTCCCGCCCGCTGGTTCTCGGGCGGCAAGGGCCTCGACGATTTCCGTGCTTCCATGTTGAAAGACGAGCGCTTGCGTATCATCGAAGACTTTCCAGACAGCAACGACGTGTTTCCAGGTACCCAAATCAAAGGTGGTATCTGCTATTTTCTCTGGGATAGAGATAATCGTGGAAATGTACGCGTTACTACTCATGACAAGGGCGAAAAAAACACGCCAGTTGAGCGACCGCTGCTTGAAGCGGGAACGGACGTATTCATCCGCTACAACGAGGCACTGCCTATCCTCAAGAAGGTAATAAAGGTAGAGGTTGGCAGCGACAAGTCTTTGGCTCTCCCCGAAGACAAGCAGTTCAAGACTTTGGTGAGTTCGCGAAAACCGTTTGGTTTCGACACCACATTCAAGGGAAGAGCGGCAAGCAAGAACGCAGTACTTATCTACCAGAATGGAGGAACGAGCTACGTTGCTCGTTCCGAAATCACGAAGAACGCAGACGTAATAGATAAATGGAAGGTCTTTATTCCGCCATTGGGTAGCGGAAGTGATGCTTTTCCCCATCCTATTCTCGGCAAGCCATTTGTGGGCGAACCCGGAAGCGTTTCTTCTGAGACTTATCTATTCATCGGCCCCTTCAAAAATGAGGCGGATGCGAAGAACGCCCTTACATATATCTCAAGTCAACTATTCAGACTACTCGTCTTGCTCCACAAGCCATCGCAGCATGCGACGCAAATTGTCTACACATTCGTACCCATTCAGGATTTCTCGCAGTCATGGACAGACGAGAAGCTCCGCAAGAAGTACGGTATTACGCACGAAGAGTGGGCTTTCGTTGAGAAGATGATTCGCCCAATGGATCTCAGCAGCAAGGGCGACGACTGATGGCCAGGACGATCGAGGAAATCCTTGCACCCAAACCGGAAGCCCGGCCGCGCATCTATGCCTACTCGATTGCCGATGCCGCGCATAAGGGGCTTCTCAAGGTCGGGCAGACCACGCGCGACGTGAAGCAGCGCATCGCCGAGCAGCTCAAGACCGCGGCTATCAAGAATTATAGGATCGAACTCGATGCACCTGCCGAGCGCGATGACGGCACCCTCTTTAGCGATCACGAAGTGCGTGCGGCGCTGGTCAGAAAGGGCTTCGAAAAAGCCGAGCTAGAGTGGATGCGCTGCTCGGTCAAGGATGTAAAGACCGTACTCACCGGGCTGCGCACTGGCCAGCGCTTCATGGGAACGCATCACGAAACCTTTCCGATGCGCCGGGAGCAGGCCGAGGCGGTGGACAAGACCTTTGACTACTACCAGTCAATCTGGAGTGAAAACAAGAACGCCGTTCCGCGCTTTCTGTGGAACGCGAAGATGCGCTTCGGCAAAACCTTCACCGCCTACCAGTTGGCCAGGAAGCTCGGGGCGAAGCGCGTGCTGGTGGTCACCTTCAAGCCTGCCGTCGAAGATGCGTGGCAGACTGATCTTGAGTCTCATGTGGACTTCGACGGCTGGCAATATCTCTCACGCTCGTCCGGCAGCGACCCGACGCAGATCGACCGCAAAAAAACCCGTCGTCTATTTCGGTTCATTTCAGGATTTGCTCGGCCGCGACGCCGCAGGCAACATCAAACCGAAGAATGAGTGGCTCCATACGGTGAATTGGGACCTCGTGGTGTTCGACGAATACCACTTCGGGGCGTGGCGTGAGACCGCGAAGGAACTGTTCGAGGGCGAGGAGGATGCCGTCGCAAAAAAGGAGGCCAGGCTGGAATATGCCGTCGGTCTGGAGGGCATGAACGAAGACCTCACCGTGCTCTCGGAGAAGGAAGCCGAGTTCCTGCCCATCACCACCCAGGCTTACTTGTACCTTTCCGGCACGCCGTTCAAGGCGCTGGCGACGGGTGAGTTCATCGAAGAGCAGATATTCAACTGGACTTACACCGACGAGCAGCGTGCCAAGGAAGCGTTCGCCGCCACGAATCCAGGTCAGCGCAACCCCTACGGCGCGCTGCCGCAGATGCGGCTGCTGACTTATCAGATGCCGGATGAACTGCTAGCCATTGCGAGCGGCGGCGAGTTTGACGAGTTCGATCTCAATACGTTCTTCGAGGCAAGGGGCGTGGGCAGAACGGCACAGTTCAAGCACAAGAACGATGTGCAAAAGTGGCTGGACATCATTCGTGGGGGTTACGCACAAAAATCGGTCGAGCACCTGAAGACCGGTACGCGGCCACCTTTTCCATATTCCGACGTGCGCCTGCTGCCTTATTTGCAGCATTCATTCTGGTTCCTGCCCAATGTTGCGGCGTGCCATGCGATGGCAAACCTGCTGGCCGAGAAGCAAAATGTGTTCTGGCATGACTACACGTTGGTCGTCGCCGCAGGCGCCTCGGCGGGAATCGGATTGGAAGCGTTGCCGCCGGTGCGGAAAGCCATCGGCAGCGGATTCGACACCAAGACCATCACGCTTTCGTGCGGCAAGCTCACCACAGGTGTCACCGTGACGCAGTGGTCATCCATCCTGATGCTACGCAACCTTCAGTCGCCCGAGACCTACTTCCAGGCTGCGTTCCGTGTGCAATCGCCATGGTCCATCAAAAACCCCAACGGCGACAACCCGAACGAGGAAGAGATTCTCAAACCCGTCTGCTTCGTGTTCGACTTCGCGCCCACGCGCGCCCTGCGGCAACTCTCGGAGTACGGGATCGGGCTGTCGCCCAACGAGCCAAATCCGGAAAATGCGGTCAAGGAACTTGTGTCATTCCTGCCCGTGCTCGCTTACGATGGTGCGAACATGACGCAGATCGACGCGGGCGGCATCCTCGACATCGCGATGGCGGGCACCTCGGCGACGCTGTTGGCGCGCAAATGGGAGAGCGCGCTACTGGTGAACGTGGATAACGATACGCTCCGGCGCATCATGGACAATCCCGAGGCAATGGCCGCTGTGGAGCGCATCGAGGGCTGGCGCGCGCTGGGCGACAATATCATCGAGACCATCATCAACAAGAGCGATAAGGTCAAGGACCTCAAGAACAAGGCGAAGGACAAGGATTTGTCGGCCAAGGAGAAGAAGGAACTCACCGACGAAGAGAAGGAATACAAATCCAAGCGCAAGCTGGTTCAGGAGAAACTGATCAAGTTCGCAACCCGCATCCCGGCGTTTATGTATCTCACCGATTTCCGCGAAAACACGTTGCAGGATGTCATCACCAAACTCGAGCCGGACTTATTTTTGGCCGTGACTGGCTTGACCGTGAAGGACTTCCATCTACTCGTCCGCCTCAAGGTATTCAATACCGAGCAGATGAACCAAGCCGTCTTCGCCTTCCGTCGTTACGAAGACGCGTCGCTACGCTATACGGGTATTGAGAGTCACCAAGGCTTGTCTCACTATGGGCTTTACGACACTGTTGTGGCAAAGGATTGAAGGGCGGAGACTCTCCGTGTTCCGGGAATCGAAGTTGAAACTTCTTCTGGTTGCCCAAGCAGGAAAGATTTTACTGATTCATGACTTAAGTTGCCACGATCACCCGTACCGCATCAAGCCGCAGATTACTGGGTTTCTTCGTCGCGCACATTCGGATTGACTTGTTGCAAGGTTTTGAGGCGTTCGAGTTCCGGGGTGAAGCAAAACCACTGGATTCCCGCCTGTGCGGGAATGACGGATAGGTGCGCCACGATGCCGCTACTGCTGCCGGGAGTGCGCCGCATCCTTGAGCAACACTGCTTTGCTGTATTGCAGGAATTCATCCAGATGTTTTTCTATCACCGCTACAGTAATCGATAATTGCAGCGCCTGATAATCATGCATCGCAATGTTGCGAAACCCTACCATGCGCTTGAGTTTTTCTGCCAAGATCGCATCGATCCAGCGTGCCTGCGCCAGCAGCGTAAACACATCGCGCGCACTTTGCGGAATACCCAGCCGTTCACGCCGGATCAAGTGCTGCCCCATATCCAGCGCCGCTTCGCAGGCGCGTTGAATGTTCAGAATAGCGGCATCCTGCCGTGTGGGACTCTCGGAAAAGGTAGCGAGGTCAACCGCATATTCCTCACGCGCACGCAGCACACATCGCTCAATGGTGGCGGCCTTGTTGAGCAAGACGTCATCGGCCATACACGCTCCCCCGGTGCTGAATGTCATCGATCAGTGCATTGCGGGCCTCATCCAGCGCGGTCTTTTCGCTCAGAATGGCCACTTCATAAAGCGCCGCCTGACTGTCTTTTTGCCACCAGCGCTCGCCCGTAGTGATAATTTGGTATTGCATGACCGTCGATGCCGCCCGCAGATCGAGTAAGTCCACCGCACAGCCCGCGTCATCGGCTAATTCTCCCGCCAGATCGAACATCAGCAGTGGATCGGCATAACCGGGCACCAAAACCGCCAGATCCAGATCGCTTTCAGCACTGGAAAGACCCTGAATGCGGCTGCCAAAGGCATACAACGCCAGCAGATCGGGCCAGCGGTTTTGCACTCGCTTCACGATGATTTCTTTGTTCACGCGGCCTCCTGATTTCAAGGATTGGGATAGATTCTGGCGTGTATCATACCCTCTCATCACTGATTTCACTGCTTTTTTCGTTATTCCCGAGCGACCGGATGGCTTCACGTCGCCACAATCACCCGCACGGCATCAAGCCGCAGATTGCTGGATTTCAGTGCACCGGTCAGTTGCTGCAATTGTTGCTCGAAGAATTGAATTTCTTCGTCGCGCACGTTCGGGTTGACTTGCTGCAGCGCTTTGAGACGTTCGATTTCCGGAGCGAAAGTTTGCTGGATGCGCTTTTCGGCTGCGGAGATGAGTTGCGGGGCTTGCGCGCTGGCTTGTTGTTCGCTGACGGTTAGCAGCTCGCGGATGGTGTCTTCTTTCAGTTGGATCACTTGTTTGGCGATTCCGGTCGCGACCGGTTGCAGGTGTTGATTGACCGAATCGTGATCGAGATACGGATAGTCGCCGCTGCTTTGCTCATTCAATAGGATGCGAATCACGGCGGGAGGCAGGTAGCGGTTGCTTTGCTGCACGTTGTGTCCGCTCGCTTCGAGCACAAACAGGGTTTCCAGCAGCAAGGTGCCCGGCTGCACGCGTTTGTGTTTCAGCATGGCCACCACGGCGTTGCCGTTTTCGTGGCTCAGAATCCGCTCCATCGCGTGCGTGACCATCGGGTGTTCCCAGGTCAGAAAATGCACATCCTCATTGCTCAGCGCCACGTCGCGCGAATAGGTGATGATCGAACCTTCATCCTGCAAGCCGGGAAACGGCATGCTCATGTGTTCGCTCGGTTCGATCAGAAAGCTGCCGCTGCGGTGGTCTTCGATATGCACGCCGCAGCAATCGAATACCGTTTCCATATATTGCGGCAGCAGCGGATCGTTATCCTGCGCGCGCGCGGCTTGTGTGAGCTGTTCTGCGGCGATGGGCCGGAACGAGTTGTATTCCAATAATTTGTCGCGCCCGCGGTCGAGTGCTTCGTTCAATTCCCGGTGCGCCGTTTGCGTAACGCCGATTAATCCGGCTAGCATTTCGGCTTGAGTTTGGCGCTGATGCAATGCGGTGATGAGCTGTTCTTCGACTTTCACAAATACCGTTTGACCGGCCGGGCAGGTTTTTTCGAACGCATTCAAGCCTTCATGATACCAATGGAACATCACTGCCAGCGCGCTGTTTTCCAGGTAGGGTACGTGGATTTGGATGGTGTCGGTCTGGCCGATGCGATCGAGCCGGCCGATGCGCTGCTCGAGCAGATCGGGATTGAGCGGCAGGTCGAACAACACCAGATGATGCGCAAACTGGAAATTGCGGCCTTCGCTGCCGATTTCCGAGCAGATCAGCACCTGGCCGCCGGTTTCCTTGTCGGCAAAGAACGCCGCGGCGCGGTCGCGTTCGATCAGGCTCATGCTTTCGTGAAATACCGGGATAAATTGCCCGGTGGTTTGTTTCAGCGCTTGCGCCAGATCGCGCGCGGTTTGCGCGTTGGCGGCAATGACCAGCACTTTTTCCGGCTTTACCCGCTTGAGTGTGGCGATCAACCAATCCACGCGCGGGTCGATTTCGCTCCAGTATGGCTGATCGTCTTCGCATCGCACTTGGTAGATCAATTCCGGGCATAGCAGCAATTGCGGCTTGGATAAAGGCGTGGATTCAAATGTTACCAAGCAGGGCAGATATTCCGCCGGTATTGGCAGCGGATAGGCGACCAGCTTGCGTGCCGGAAATCCTTTGACCGCCGCGCGGGTGTTGCGGAACAGAATGCGTCCGGTACCGTGCCGGTCGAGCAATAATTCCGCGAGTTTATTCCGGGCTTGTCCGATCTGCGCTTGATCCGCCGAAGAATCTTGCAATTGCGCGATTAAAGCTTGCGCTTGATCGGAATCGAGCGTATCGGCGATGCGCTGTCCGATTTCAGCGGTTAATGCTTGGCCTTCGAGCAAGGTTTCGACCGCTTGGGCGATCGGTTCGTACGATTGCTCTTCGGTGACAAACTCGGAAAAACTGCTGAAACGGTGCGGGTCGAGCAGGCGCAGGCGGGCGTAGTGACTGGCTTTGCCCAATTGTTCCGGCGTCGCGGTTAACAGCAGCACGCCACGGGTGCACATGGCCAATTGCTCGATCATGGCGTATTGCGGGCTGGCGGCTTGTGGCGACCAGTGCAAATGATGCGCTTCGTCGACTACCAGCAAATCCCAGCGACCTTCCAATGCTTGCTGAAAACGCTTCGGATTTTGCCGCAGAAAATGCACACTGCACAGCACCAATTGCTCGCTTTGAAACGGATTTTCGCCTTGCTCATCTTTCCCGTTTTCTTCGTCTTCATCGCTTTCTTCCATAGACAAACAGCGCGCTTCGTCGAAAATGCTGAATTGCAGATTGAAACGCCGCAGCATTTCCACCAGCCATTGGTGGATCAAGGTTTCCGGCACCACGATGAGCACGCGCTTGGCACGCTCGGTGAGCAATTGCTGATGCAAAATCAATCCGGCCTCGATGGTTTTTCCCAGCCCGACTTCATCGGCCAATAACACCCGCGGCGCAAAGCGGCGGCCCACTTCATGGGCGATGTACAGTTGGTGCGGGATGAGGTTAGTGCGCGTGCCCACCAGACCGTACAGCGGTGTCTGCGCCATCCGGTTACGGATCAGCAGTGTTTGATAGCGAATCCTGAACCATTTGTCCTGATCAAACTGACCCGCGAACAAGCGTTCTGCCGGACGGTTCAATAGTAAGTGGTGTGCTAGCTGCTCTTCGGCAAGTTCCAGGCTATCTCCGCCTTCGCTAACGCCCGAATAGACGATTAATCCATTGCGCTCATTGGCGTGAGTCACTTTCAATGTAAGACCCGCTTGGCTACTGACAACATCGTCTGCCTTGAAAACCACGCGTGTCAATGGCGCGGAGTGTTTGGCATAGGAACGGATCTCACCCGCCGAGCTGAAAGTGATAGTGACAATCCTATGCTCAACATTCTGAACCGTGCCCAGTCCCAATTGTAAATCAACATCGCAGATCCATCGTTGACCCGGCTTAAAATCGTGCATGTATTACTCTGTAATTGATCGGAGCAGTATAGTAATAGAAAGTGTATCGTAATAAAAAGTGGAAAAATATTTCCACTCTTTAAATCATATACTTACTGCTATCCGAAAATACAATCAGATGTGTTTAATAATGATAATAGGAAAAATAGAGCCGGTAATTTTTTATCGCAAGAAAATTACCGGCTCAGGAGGCACGGGGTATGTCTATATAATCAGTGTTGAACGATTGATCATTAGAAATTCAGAAACAAACTCGCAATAAAATTATGCATCATTTGATCGGGGCGCGCACTGTGCGGCCGATTGATAAATTGATTCATATAACCTACTTCAACGGTCGCATACTGGTTGACTTTGTAGCCTAATCCGACGAATGCGCGGTTCTGATCGTAACCCCGGGAAATGAAAGCAGGATTATCAACGCTATTCATTGCAATAAACAATTCGCTCTGAACGATAAAACTTAGATTCTCATTTATTGACGGCATTGGAACCGCCAGTTTAACCAGTTGGCGGAACCGATGACCCACATCATCATTACCAGGATTGGCTGCATTATGGTCGAAGAAGCGTTGCTCAAAACGGCTACGCGCTGATAATCTCCCGAATGAAAAATTATCGTCCCAGGTCACCTGTTGCCAGATTCGATGTTCATTAAATGGGCGTGCCGCCAACGGTTCGGCTGTGGGTGCCCACGCATAACCGGCCCATACCACCACCTTATCGGTTAACGCATAACCCACACCCGGGCGGATCAGGGATTGCGTGAATTGCGTCGCATCATTACCAAAACGGCCTTGTCCTTCCATCCACCATCTGAATTTTTTTAAGTCCGGATTGTTTGGATTCACGAAACCAAAATTACCTTGTGAGAAAACACCTCCCCACACTTGAAAATCTTCGGCTGTGGCATCGGCGGCAACCGGATTACTGATAACGAAACCAAGTACAATAAGAATAGCAAAAATGTTTATTTTCTTGAACATAAGATCCTCTTTCAAACAGTTTGTTTCTATAAAGTTGTTAATCGGAAATACTTGTTATTTATACTAATTGAAAAACCTATCACCTTCATATCCTTATAACTTCGCTGCCACCATAACATAGCAATTGTTAATAAAATGTTAAGAAACTCAACTCCGGCAAGTAATAGGATATAAAATAATTCTATTTTATATTTAATGGCTTAACTAAAAACCAAAGAATTTTTATTGTGATTTGATTACATACAATACAGCTAATATGAGTAAACGATAACATGACAAATGTTAAGAAAATGTCAAGAAAAAGTGTTCCAACTAAGAATTACATCAATTGTTGTTTTATTACAACTTGATGTTATCTATAGGGGATATTAATGATGAAGATACTTTTGTGGAACTTGGAAACAACCTAGGGGAAATCCTGATAGTAAAAAAGAAGCAATGGAAAGGATCTGCATTTTCTAATACATTTTTTTGACGAACTGTCATAATATCGACATGTTAAGTGCGCCAAATCTCTAAATCTGATTATAAATTCTGAATATCAAATCTATATTGAATAACTCAATGTGGTATCGGGACCGATCCTGATATTTTTTAAAATAAATAACCTGGAGTCAAGAAATGAAAAAAACACATTTTTTAGTAGCAGTATCCGCGCTGTTCATCCTTGCCGGTTGCGGTGGAAGTTCGAACGATTATAGTCCGCCAGCAGATGCTTCCGGGGAGAGAATCTTTAGCACTGCCTGTAGCGAATGCCACAAACCATTGAGTGCAAACAAAGCCATGATTCTGAGTGAAAAAATGGCTAACAAGGAAGCTATTATCAAGAAATTTCAGTCAGGCAGTATGCGGATGCCCGCTTTCAAAAATATTCAAGGCGAAGCCGCCGATCGACTGGCTGAATATATTTTAACGAACAGTGAAGTCAAATAATAAATTGTTACTGATACTTGAGGATCTTTTCCGGTTCTCAAGTATATTTGTGTATCATCAGTAGTTGGTAGGTTATGGTGCTAATGCTGTTTACGTAAATACTTATCAAAGACTCCACAGATACTGTTGATAAATAACTGACCCTTCGGTGTTACAACAATCTCTTCATTATCCAAAGCAACCAAGCCGGCTTCTACATACGCTTGCAAGTCTGCCAATTCAGTTACAAAGTACTGCTTGAAATTTATTGGAAAAAAAGCTTCCACTGCGTCATAAGAAATAACCGAATGACAAATCAGCGCATACATAATTGAACGGCGTAACAGGTCATCCGCGCTTAATGCTAGACCATGGAAAATGGGAGGAATGTTTTTTTCCAATTTATCATAGTATTGCAATAAATCACATTGATTCTGATGTAAAGTCGGCCCGATGCGGCTAACTCCTGAAGCACCTAATGCTAGATGGTCACAATCAGGGTAAGTTGAAAAACCACGCACACCATAATGCAGCCTTCCTTGGCGCTGGGCAACCGCCAATGGATCATCATATCGGGCAAAAAGATTCATGCCGATATGGCTGTAGCCTGCTTCTATCAAACAAGAAATTGCCAGCAGCATCATTTCAAACTTGGCTTCTGTTTCAGGTGATTTTGTAAAACTACTATTCCTTTGTAGCTTAAGTATTCCTGCACATTGTTTATAATTCGAAAGCCTAATCTGATTTGGGTTGGTTGCAATAATTTTAAGTAGGCTATTAGCGGTTTCATCCAAATTCTGCCTAGGCAATCCATAGTTAAATTCGACTCTTACCGAATTAAATCCTGCCCTCCGGATATCGCAGATGGCTTGAACGATAGTTTCTTCGGATTGAATACGCTGTTTCGAATGATTCGTTTGTTGATCAAGATCATGTATGCCCACAACTGCGGAGTTAAATCCTATTTTGTTTAAAACTTGCATGGAACAATTTGTTAAGGGTCGTGCTGCAATCTCAATACAAAAATCACCTCCTTCAATTAAGTTAAAATACTGCTTAATTTCCTCGGTAAGCGCTCTGAGTTGAATATCACTTAAGAATGTCGTGCCTCCCCTGAAATATATCTGTTCAATTTTAGTATCACCGCTGAATAATTGCCCTTGCAGCCTTATGTTCCGCAGTAAATAATCCACGTATGTTTCAATACTGTCCTTATCAGGGGAAAAGATCTGATTGGAATGACAATAAAGGCATAATGGCCAGCAAAAAGGGACATATAACTCTAACGATAAAGGACGACGAAAGTACCCAAGTTTTCTATTATTTATCCAATCTGAATATGTATGCGCATCAAATGCTTCAACAAAATAATCAAGTCCGGGATATAAACAAGGATCGGAATAACAGCCTTCAGAGCGGTATATAAGATCCGAATTAGTCTCCGATGAGCTTGAAAATGAGTCGAGGAATTGTAATGAATACACTAGCTTCCTGCCTTGCGAAAAATACGCTCAATAGTCATCATATCGATATAGCACCCCCGTATTATCCATTCGGTCAAATCACTTACTTGCTATATTTTTGCTATCCAAAAATGTTGTCCGCCCGTCGTCGTATTAACGTAAAATTGTAAAAGAGTTAAAAAAATTGGTTTTGATACAGATCAATCGGCGTACTAATAAAATAGGATTTAAAACCCTACCGTTGGAAAATAGTTTGCTACACGATAGTTCACAACCCGGCCATCTTGATATTAAGCAAATAAGGTCAAGCTGCGCGACTTGCAGTTTGCGTGAGTTATGTTTGCCAGTCGGGCTTAATGATCAGGAAATCCAGATACTGGGTGATGTTGTTAGCCATAAACGCAAGGTTCGGCGCGGAGGATATCTACATCAATCAGGCTTAAAATTTCAATCACTGTTTGCCATTCGTAGTGGCTTTCTAAAAACTTGTGTACTTGAAGAGGATGGACGTCAACAAGTTACAGGTTTCCATATGACCGGAGAGTTGTTGGGGCTGGATGCCATCAGCACAGAAATACATACTTGTGATGCGATAGCGCTTGAGGACAGTGAGGTTTGTGAAATTCCTTTTACCAAACTGGAAGAGATTGGTATTATAATTCCGTCGCTTATGCGTCACTTCCATAAAATCATGAGCCGTGAAATAGTACGGGATCATAGTGTAATGCTATTATTGGGCAGTATGAAGGCAGAGGAACGCTTAGCTTCATTTTTACTTAATTTATCGCGTCGCTTCTTTTTGCGTGGTTATTCCGAAACCGATTTTAATTTACGCATGACACGTGAAGAAATTGGCAGTTATCTTGGCCTTAAGCTGGAGACGGTTAGCCGCGCATTTTCCAAGCTTCAGGAAGAAAATATCATTACCGTAGATCATAAGCACGTTCGGATAAATGATATTAATCGCTTAAAAATCAAAATGGGTAATTCATCCTGCATTACTTAATAAACAATAATTCCAATGGGCTGAATAATAATTTGTTTGCCCCATCATTTGATGAAGAGGAAATTTATTTCTTTTCAAGCAAACAAATGACCCATACTCACTCTCGTAACCTATCAGCTTGAGTAAGTAAACAAAAATGTTATAATATACAGATAATTTGGTGATTCACGCATATATGCACACCGGATTAAATTCACACATTTGCCTGAAAATAATTGGATATCAAGGTAAATGGAGGCTCAATCCTTAAGGAGAACTTATGTCAGTAACCATGCGACAAATGCTGGAAGCAGGTGTACATTTTGGACATCAAACGCGCTTCTGGAACCCCAAAATGGCACCCTATATTTTCGGCCATCGTAACAAAATCCACATCATAAATCTTGAAAAAACCTTGGTGATGTACGAAGAAGCCATGAAATATATACGTCTATTATCAGCAAACAAGGGAGTGATTTTATTTGTCGGTACAAAAAGACAGGCGCGGGATATTGTGCGCGAAGAAGCAATGCGCTGCGGATCTCCCTATGTCGACCAACGCTGGTTGGGTGGAATGCTGACTAATTTTAAAACCATTAAACAATCTATCAAACGCTTACAAGACATGGAAAACATGGTTCAAGACGGAACCCTGGATAAGCTTGTAAAAAAAGAAGCGCTTGATCTTCAGAGAGAGCTGGATAAGCTCAACAGCAGCTTAGGTGGAATCAAAGATATGAAAGGTTTGCCGGATGCGCTATTTGTTATTGATGTTGGATATCAAAAAGGAGCTATCACAGAAGCAAGAAAGCTTGGCATTCCTGTAATTGGAGTAGTCGATACTAATCACAATCCGGATAATTTGCACTATGTCATTCCTGGAAATGACGATTCCAGTCGTGCAATACGTCTATACGCCCGCGGTGCGGCAGATGCGATCCTGGAAGGGCGCAATCAGGCGATTCAAGAAATCGTTGAAATGACTACTGAAGCTGAATAGAGACCTATTTTCTTTTATTGATTAATTTTGTTCCTGGAGTAAATATGGCGGAAATTACCGCAAGCATGGTCAAAGAATTGCGTGAAATGACCGGGCTGGGCATGATGGAGTGCAAAAAAGCATTAGCAGAGACCGGCGGCGATATGAGGGCAGCAGAAGATCTGTTAAGGATTAAAAGTGGTGCCAAGGCAAGTAAAGCCGCCGGGCGGGTTGCGGCGGAAGGTGTGATTGGAGCATATATTTCAGCAGACAGAAAATGTGGTGCGCTGATTGAAGTTAACTGTGAGACAGACTTTGTCGCCAGAAATGAAGATATTATTACTTTCGCTAAAAGCCTGGCTGAATTGAGTGCGACAAAAAATATACTCGATACCGCAGCTTTAAGCGATGCAAATTTGCCAAGTGGTGAAACGGTTGAAGCAGTTCGCAAGGCATTGATTATGAAACTGGGTGAGAATATAAGTATTCGCCGTTGCGGTCGCCACGTAACACAAGGCCAATTGGCTCATTATCTACATGGAACCAAGATCGGCGTAATGGTGGATTTTACTGGAGGAGATGAATCTCTAGGTAAAGATCTGGCTATGCACATTGCGGCAAGTAAGCCTATGTGTGTCTCCAAAGAACAAGTATCTGCTGATACTTTAGCGCATGAGCGTGAGATTTTTACTGCACAGGCGGCTGAAAGTGGCAAGCCGGAAAATATTATCGAAAAAATGGTTGATGGACGCATTGCAAAATATCTTGCTGAAATCACACTATTAGGTCAGCCTTTTGTAAAAGACCCGGAACAGACGATAGAAAAATTACTGGCGCAAAAATCTGCAAAAGTTAATGCTTTCACTATGTTTGTGGTAGGTGAAGGAATAGAAAAGAAAACTGAGAATTTTGCAGATGAAGTTAAGGCTCAGATGGAACAAGCAAAGTAAACCAAGTCTTTTCAATATATTATCGATGACTGCCCCAATCTATAAACGCATTTTACTGAAACTATCCGGCGAAGCTCTGATGGGTGAAGACAAGTATGGAATTAACCATGCTGTAATGGGAAGGATTGTTGCCGAAATTGAGGAAGTTAGTAAACTGGGGATTGAAATTGCCATTGTTGTTGGTGGCGGAAATATTTTTCGCGGGATGAAGTCAGCCAACGACGGATTGGAACGTGTAACTGCTGATTATATGGGCATGTTGGCCACTGTAATGAATGCCTTGGCGTTGCAAGACGCGATGAAACTAGTTGGGCTGGTGCCGCGAATACAATCTGCTTTGCGTATCGAGCAAGTTGTAGAACCTTATGTCCGCGGACGTGCTATACGTTATTTGAAAGATGGAAAAATAGTCATATTTGCGGCAGGTACCGGTAATCCGTTTTTTACCACTGATACTGCAGCCGCTTTGCGCGGTATGGAAATGAATGTCGATATCATGTTAAAAGCTACCAAAGTGGATGGAATTTACACGAGCGATCCTAAAATTGATCTTGAGGCAACACGCTTCCACAAATTAACATTTGACGAAGCGATTGCTAAAAATTTACAGGTAATGGATGCAACGGCATTAACGCTATGCCGTGACCAGAAATTACCGCTTAGCGTATTTAGTATTTTCAAGGCTGGTGCACTTAAACGTATAATAACAGGCGAGGATGAAGGAACTTTGGTAACAGTCTGATTCCAAAATAATTGTAGCCTCGTGAAAATTGATGCATAAGGGAACGACATTATGATTGTCGATGTAAAAAAATCTGCTGAACAAAAAATGCAAAAGAGTCTTGAAGCATTAAAAGTAGATTTGAGTAAAGTCAGAAGTGGACGGGCTCATGCTGGTTTTTTAGATCATATCACCGTGGATTATTACGGAACGCAAACCCCCATTAACCAAGTAGCCAATATCAATCTAATCGATGCACGTACGATTGGTGTCATTCCTTGGGAGAAAAAAATGGGGAATGTAATTGAGAAAGCCATCCGTGAGTCTGATTTAGGTTTAAATCCTATGCCTGTAGGTGAGACTATTCGTGTACCCATGCCCCCCCTCACTGAAGAGCGTCGTCGCGATCTGATTAAAGTAGTTAAACAAGAAGCGGAAAACGTTCGTATTGCCATGCGTAATATTCGTCGGGATGCCAATACTCACCTGAAAGATTTATTAAAATCCAAGGAAATTTCTGAAGATGATGAACGTCGTGGTCAAGATGAAATTCAAAAATTAACGGATCGCTATATCACGGAAATTGATAAAATTTTGCAAATCAAGGAAACCGAACTAATGGCTGTTTGATATGCCTCAAGGTCCAAGCTCAACTAGAGAAATACCTGAAACTGGCTCAATACCCAAACATATTGCTATCATTATGGATGGTAATGGCCGTTGGGCTAAAACTCGCTATATGCCTCGGATTGCGGGACATAAGCAAGGTGTTGAAACAGTTCGCGGCGTTATCAAAGCCTGCATAGAACGCAATATTCCATATCTCACTCTGTTTGCTTTTAGCAGCGAAAATTGGCGGCGCCCGGTAGATGAAGTAACCTCTTTAATGCAGCTTTTCCTTGGTGCGCTGGAACAAGAGATCACCAGGCTGCATGAAAACGGTATTTGCTTTAAAGTTATTGGTGATCTATCAAAATTCGAACCAAAGATAACTGAATTCATCCGAATTGGCGAACAGCTAACCGCAGAAAATAAACGTCTTACCTTCACTATAGCTGCCAACTATGGCGGGCGCTGGGATATCATGCAGGCCATGCGTAAAATGATGATGCAGTCTGCCGAACTGCCCTTGAATTTTGAAGAGGAAAATCTAGCGCAATATCTTGCACTGAGCTATGCCCCGGAACCGGACCTGTTTATCCGGACTGGTGGAGAATATCGCATCAGTAATTTCTTATTATGGCAGCTTGCTTATACTGAATTGTATTTTACCGATACATTATGGCCTGATTTCGATGAGCATGAACTTGAACGAGCGATTCAATCTTATCAGCAACGTGAGCGCCGGTTTGGCTGCACCAGTGAACAGATTCAAGTAGCAGGATAAAATCACCTCTCATGTTTAAGACCCGCGTTCTTACTGCTGCCGTTATACTCCCTTTATTCTTGTCAGCATTATTTTTATTGCAGGATATATTTTGGGCTATCGTGCTACTTGCCCTTTCGATTATCGGATCTCGCGAATGGAGCCGATTAGCCGGATTCTCAGTAAAAAATACAATAATCTTTATGCTCCTGACTACTTTGGCAGGAGGGGAATTGTTGTTTCAAATGAGTGAATCGATAAAAGCTAATGTATATTCTGTTGATTTGATCTGGGTGTATGTCCTATCAGTGGCTTTCTGGACGATTGGTGTACCGCTATATCTGAAACAGGCGTACACGATAAAAAGCCCCTTAACCTTGATGCTGATTGGTTGGATATTGTTGTTACCAACCTGTCTCGCACTTTATCAGCTACGTGCTATCAGTCCACTTCTTTTATTGGGGTTTATGGCGACAATCTGGATTTCCGACACAGCAGCTTATTTCACAGGAAAATCATTGGGTAAGCATAAACTTGCCGACCGGATTAGTCCGAATAAAACTTGGGAAGGTGTCGCTGGAGCCTTAATTGCAGTATTAATTTACGCGCTAATCTGGGATTTCTGGTTTATCGAAGAACCTTTAGCACTATTGTTAATACCACTGCTTTTACTGATGGCTATATTAGGCATTGTCGGAGATTTATATGAATCACTTATGAAGCGTCATGCCGGTGTAAAGGATAGTGGAAGTATTTTGCCAGGCCATGGTGGTATTTTAGATCGAATTGATGCTTTAATTTCGTCATTGCCATTTGCCATTCTGGCCTTACTAATTTTTTATGCACCCGTATCATGAAAACCACCCGTAAAATCACTATACTCGGATCAACCGGCAGTATCGGGGTAAGCACATTAGATGTAATTGCACGCCATCCTGATCGTTTTCAAGCTTTTGCATTAACAGCTCACAATAATGTTGAAAAAATGTTGTCGCAGTGTCAACGTTTTCAACCAAGGTTTGCAGTCATGTTGGATCAGAAAAGCTCCGAACAGCTTGCTGGTGCAATTAAAACAGCGAATATCAAGACGGAAGTTTTATCAGGAATCGAATCCCTGGAAAAGGTAGCTTCACTCCCGGAAGTGGATACAGTGATGGCCGCTATTGTAGGCGCTGCTGGCATTCGCCCCACATTTGCGGCAGCACAAACAGGCAAACTGGTATTGTTAGCCAATAAAGAAACCCTGGTAATGGCCGGCCGTATATTCACAGATTTGGTAAAACAGCACCATGCCACACTACTGCCCATTGATAGCGAGCATAACGCAATCTATCAATCACTACCCCATCATTTCAATGGTGATTTAGTCGCTGCAGGTATCAGTCACATACTACTCACAGCCTCAGGCGGACCGTTCCGATGCGCATCTTTAGATTCCCTGAAAACCGTGACCCCGGAACAAGCATGTGCGCACCCCAATTGGGACATGGGACAAAAAATTTCCGTAGATTCCGCCACCATGATGAATAAAGGATTGGAAGTCATTGAAGCGCACTGGTTGTTTGAAGCACCCCCGGATAAAATTCAAGTAGTCATTCACCCCCAAAGTGTGATTCACTCTATGGTTGCGTATGTAGACGGCTCGGTCATTGCACAACTTGGTAACCCGGACATGCGAACACCCATTGCTCATGCAATGGGGTATCCCGAGCGAATAGAAAGTGGCGTATCGGCTTTAGACATGTTTAAGGTGGCTCATCTTGATTTTGAAGCGCCTGATTTCGAAAGATTTCCATGCCTGGACTTGGCCTATCAAGCGCTGCGTGCCGGTGGAAATATGCCGGCAGTGTTGAATGCTGCAAATGAGGTAGCAGTAGAATCTTTTCTTCAAAAACGCATGGTATTTACAGCAATTCCTACCATGATTAAACATGTCATGCAGACAATACAACAAGAAGAAATGATGACGCTGGATGATGTTTTAAGAACAGACAAACTGGCTCGAGCTAAATCCCACGAATGGCTTGCAAACTTACAATAAAGCACGCTGACTCAGAAAGAAAATTGCTGGTAAATGACCGGATTCAATTTTCTTAATTAATGGTAGTATCCCAACATCCATTTTTTGTAACATACGATAGAAATGCGGTGAAGTTAAAATTAATACACATTTGTCTTAAGCGCAATAAATAGATATGTCAATAACTTATACAATTATTTCTTTCATTATTGCCTTAGGCACATTGATAACTTTTCACGAATTTGGCCATTATTTGGTGGCACGATGGAATCGCGTAAAAGTATTACGATTTTGCATCGGCTTTGGTCAACCCATTTTTCGCAGGCGCTGGGGAAAAGACCAGACTGAATGGGTAATTGCTGCGATTCCATTAGGTGGTTATGTCAAGATGCTCGATGAGAATGAAGGCAAAGTGGCTTCTGAAGACTTACCTCGCGCTTTTAACCGACAGCCGGTAGCCCGTCGCTTTGCTATCGTCGCCGCCGGCCCCATTGCCAATTTCTTACTCGCCATTGTTCTATATTGGTTAATTTTTATTCTAGGTGTCACCGGAATGAAACCCGTGCTGGGTCCGGTCGAACCCGCTACGCCTGCTGCTAAGGCAGAGTTTACAATGGGTGAAACCATTGTCAGCATCGAAAATGAGCCTGTTTCCAGCTGGCAGGATGCTCGCTGGGCTTTGTTGCGATATGCCGTCAATCAGTCTGTCAGTGTAAAAGTGCAGACCATTAATAACAATGGCGAAATTAATTTGCGGCAATTGGATTTAAGTCAGATCGATCCCGACAAGCTCAATGAAAATTTTCCCGGAATTATAGGGTTTAGCGGCTACCAACCGGTAGTAAAACCTGTTATTGGACAAGTCATCTCTGACGGCGTTGGTTATCATGCCGGTATGCAAGTCGGTGATGAAATTATTGCAGTCAATAATACCGAGATTCATACCTGGATGGATTTTGTGCAGGAAATACGCGCAAATCCAGAGCATTTACTGGAACTGGAAATTTTGCGCAGTAATCGAATGATCATGCTGAAGGTTACTCCTGAGGCATCTCTGGAGAATAATCAGCGAATAGGCAAAATAGGTGTTGCGCCTATCGTCAACCAGGCGGAATTTGAAGAATTATTGGTTACTGTCAGTTATTCACCTGGTACAGCATTGCAGAAAGCTGCTGAGAAAACTTGGGAAACAACCGTACTGACACTGCAGATGTTGTCTAAAATGATTACCGGCGATGTATCGTGGAAAAATGTCAGCGGGCCGATCTCTATTGCTGATTATGCCGGTCAATCCGCACAAATGGGATTAACGTCTTATCTCGCTTTTCTTGCACTGATCAGTGTTAGTATTGGCGTGTTGAATTTACTGCCAATTCCCATACTCGATGGCGGGCATCTCATGTATTATCTTATTGAGATGGTCAAAGGTAGCCCACTCTCAGATAAGGCAATCATTATTGGTCAGAAAATTGGTTTGATTATGCTGTTTACACTTATGACGTTTGCCATCTACAACGACATTAGTCGGCTTATTACTGGTTAAATAATGAGATTCCAGTATTTCGTTGCATTAATCGCCTTTTTTTACGTATTTCCATCTTGGGCGAGCGAATCTTTCATTGTTGAAGATATTCGTGTTGAAGGCATCCAGCGTACTGAAGCAGGCACTGTATTTAGTTATTTACCCATTAAAGTCGGTGAAGTACTGGATGCGGAAAAAGCCACAGAGGCGATTAAGGCACTTTATGCAACCGGTTTTTTTAAAGATGTAAAATTAAAGAATGAGAATAACATTCTGATTGTAGAAGTTATTGAGCGTCCTGCGATTGCACAGATCAGTATCAATGGTGCCAAAGAATTTGAGAAAGATAAACTGCTTGAAGGCTTAAAACAGGCGGGCATATCCGAATCCCGAATTTTCAGTCGATCGCTTCTGGAACGAGCCGAGCTGGAATTAAAACGACAATACATCAGCCGTGGCAAATATGCCGTCAAAATTACAACGACTTCAACACCACTGGAACGTAATCGTGTCGGAATAAATTTTGATATTAATGAAGGCCGCACTGCCCGAATAAAAAGAATAAGTTTTGTCGGCAACGAAAAATTTCCTGATAAAGAACTGCGCAGTATACTGGTACTTAGAAGACCCGATTTACTCAGTTGGTTCACTAAAAACGATCAATATTCAAAACAAAAGCTCTCCGCTGACCTTGAGACACTTCGCTCGTATTATCTTGATCGTGGTTACCTGGAATTCAATATCGAATCCACTCAAGTTTCCATAACGCCTGATTTACGCGATATCTATATCACCATTAACGTGACGGAAGGCGCTCAATATTCAGTCTCCGATATCAAGGTGGCGGGAGAAACTATCATACCCGAGGAAGAAATTCACAAACTAATATTACTCAAAAATGGGGATGTTTTTGTACGTGAGAAATTAACCGAATCCATCAAATTAATCACTGATCGATTAGGCGATGATGGGTATGCTTTTGCTAATATTAATGCTTCCCCTGAAATAGATTATGAAAATCGGCAGGCTGCTTTTACATTTTTTATTGATCCGGGCAAGCGGGTATACGTTCGCCGTATCGATATTGAAGGTAACGATCGCACCCGCGATGAAGTCATACGGCGTGAATTTCGCCAAATGGAAGGCGCTTGGCATTCCACAAGTCAAATTAATCTCTCTAAAGTCAGAGTTGATCGTTTAGGGTTTTTCAACAGTGTCGATGTAGAAACGCCAGCGGTACCCAATAAAACCGACCAGGTAGACATCAAAGTCAGAGTTGAAGAGCGGCCAACCGGATCTATCATGTTTGGCGCGGGCTATTCCGATCGTCAGGGGATCATTTTGAATGCCTCAATTTCTCAGAATAATATTTTTGGCACGGGCAATTTTTTTAGTCTTGATGCTAACCGTGGCGCCATTAACGAAACCTACTCCGCATCCTTTACCAATCCTTATGCCACAGTGGATGGCGTAAGCTTCGGTGTGGATGCTTACAAGCGTGTTTTGGATACACGCGCATTAACACAATTTGGCTCGTTCAAGACAGACACCTTGGGTGCCGGTTTCAGACTTGGAATACCGATTGCAGAAAATGATATTGTTTCGGTTGGCTTGGCCGCGGAAAATACCTCGATCGGTACATTTGAAAACAGTCCACAACGTTATAAGGATTTTGTTAATGAATTTGGCACATCAACCAATAATTTTCCGGCAACCTTAAGCTGGGCACGTGACCGGCGTGATAGCGCCATTTGGCCAACCTCAGGAACAACGCATCGATTATTCGGCGAAGTCAGCGTACCGGGCGGAGATTTAAATTACTACAAAGTCAGTTACAATCAGAAATGGTATTTTCCGATCACTGATTTCTTTACGCTTCTGATTAATACGGAATTTGGTTATGGCGATGGTTACAGAGGAAAAAGTCTTCCTTTTTTCAAAAACTTTTTTGCCGGAGGTAATAACTCGGTCCGGGGTTATGATCTGAATTCTTTGGGTCCTCGCGATGACACATTGCTTCCCAGTAATGTTGCTACGACTACCCGAAGATTGCTGGCAGTCGGCGCTAGCAAACGTGTGGTCGGAAATATTGAGCTGATGTTTCCTGTCCCATTCTTGCGCGATGACCGATCATTACGTTTTAGCGTGTTTGTTGACGGGGGTACTACATTTAACCAGTTCAGCGAATTGAATAATTTCATGCGTTACTCAACCGGTATTGCGTTAACCTGGATATCTCCCATGGGGCCACTGAAAGTCAGTTTAGCAGAGCCATTAAATGATATACCGGCTGATAACCTGCAAAGATTCCAATTCATGTTCGGACAACAATTTTAATTTCTGCCGGGAATTTGCTTCAGGTGATAATGCACAAACGAATCTATCGCTGCTGGTTCAATACGATGATGGTTTTATTCACTATAGCCATCACTTGTAATTCCGTAGCTGCCGCCTGTGATATTAAAATTGGCGTAGTCAATACCGAACAAATTCTGCGTGAATCCATGCCAGCCATACAAGCTCAAAAAAAAATCGAACAGGAATTTGTTCCACGTGATGAAGCTATCAAAAAAATGGTGATTAAAGCCAAAACGCTGCAAGACAAGCTAGAAAAAGAAAGCATTAACATGGAAGAATCTGATCGGCGCAATTTGGAAAGGAATCTTGCCAATTTAAGTCGCGAGTATCAACGCGCCCAAAAGCAAATGCGTGAAGACCTGAGCGTACGCCAGAATGAAGAATACAGTATGATTCTAGAGCGTACCAACCGTGCTATCAGTAAAATCGCAGAAAATGAAAATTATGATCTGATTTTACAATTACAAGACTCTGTTTACAGAAGTCAACGCATCGACATTACCGACAAAGTGATCAAAGCGCTCGATAAAGAATAAGCACCGCTTCCAGCACACGCCGCTGATCCAGTGACATTGAACCCAGGACCAAACCTAACAGGGAAATAACACCATGAGTAGCATGAATATCCACGAAATCTTAAAATATCTTCCGCATCGCTATCCACTTTTGCTAGTAGATCGGGTAATTTCATATGAAGCGGGTAAAGATATCGTCGCATTAAAAAATGTTTCTATCAACGAGCCTTTCTTTTCCGGGCATTTCCCCCATCATCCAGTGATGCCGGGGGTTTTGATTGTTGAGGCACTCGCTCAAGCAGCCGCTATTCTGACCCTTAGAACAGAGAATACAACGAATAAGGAAGATACGGTTTATTACTTTGTAGGTATCGATGGCGTTCGTTTCAAGAAACCCGTCATGGCCGGTGATCAGTTAATTCTAAAAGTTTCTATCCAGAGAAAAATCAAAGGTTTATGGAAGTATTCAACACGCGCTGAAGTGGATGATCAGCTTGTCACCGAGGCACAGCTTATGTGTACTTCCCGGAGTGTGTAAGCACTGTAATTGAACTAGCCGTCAAATCAGGAGTGCTAACGCATTGAAACGTCAACTATCGAATTGATTTGCGGTGTCGACGAAGCTGGCAGAGGGCCATTGGCTGGGCCAGTCTATGCGGCTTGTGTTGTCTTGGATCAAACCTTCATAATAGATGGATTGGCTGATTCCAAGAAACTAAGCGAAAGAAAGCGAAACGCACTGGCAGTCACAATCAAGAAACAGGCTAAAGCATGGTCAATTTCCTATGCCTCGGTACAGGAAATTGACCGCATGAATATCCTTCAGGCAAGTTTGCTGGCCATGAAGCGCGCTGTCGAAAACCTGCCTTTCGTGCCCGATATTGTACTGGTCGATGGTAATCAAAGTCCGCATTTGCACTGTCCAATGCGAACAATCGTTCGCGGTGATAGCTTAATCCCCGAGATCTCTGCCGCTTCGATACTGGCTAAAACTGCGCGTGACGCTGAAATGCAAAGATTGCACAGGCATTTTCCCGGATATGGATTCGATAAACATAAAGGATATCCAACCAAGGCGCATTTGGCTGCCCTACAGCGGTATGGGGCTTGTGCAATTCACCGGCAAAGTTTTGCGCCTGTCAGGACATTACAATTCAAGCAAAATCAAGATTGAATCATTAATTGTTCAACTACGGTTATTCCGGATCAAGGAAAATAATAACTTTGTGCGTATAATGACGGCTATTCAATCAATGCTGCCAATACATAATCGCTTTGATTGTTATAAGCATTTGAGCTCTTAATCAAACCAAGGAAATTTACTATGCGCGTGGAAAAAAATACTGTCGTTTCTCTTAACTATGAATTGTCGGATGCTTCAGGAGAAATTCTGGAAAAAACAGATACGCCCATCAGTTATTTGCATGGCGGTTACGGAGGCATTTTTCCCCTGGTCGAAGAAGCATTACACGAAATGGAAACGGGTCATTCATGCTCCATCACCATGGAGCCGGAGGACACTTTTGGTGAGTATGATGCGGAACTGGTTCGTGTTGAGCCGCGCGATTCTTTTCCTACTAATGTGACCGTTGGCATGCATTTTGAAGGTGGCGCTGAAGATTCGGACGACTTTATCGTCTATAAAGTCACTGATGTCACGGATGATAGCGTTATTGTTGACGGTAATCATCCTTTCGCAGGCATGAAACTAAATTTCGCATGCACAATAACCGACGTCCGTCCGGCCACAGCAGAAGAAATTTCTCATGAACATGTGCATGGCGCGCATGGTCATGAGCATTAACAAGTTCCTGGTTGGATAAAAATTCAGCTGTCATGTTCGCTGTCTGTCATTTTTTTCAGTAAATAAATCTGCTCCAATGCCTGCATGGGACTGAGTTTGTCAGGCGAAAGATTTCGAAGCATTGGAATTACGGGGTGTTCTTGCATAACAATCCCTTCCGGCTCCGAAATCGAAAAAGCGAATAAGTCCAATTGCGGCTCCCTATTGATACTTTCCTGCTCGAGATTAATCAGGTATTTTCTTGCTACTCTAATCGCCGATTCAGGAACCCCTGCCAATGCTGCCACTTGCAAACCATAGCTCTGACTCGCGGGGCCTTCAGTGACTTTATGCAGAAAGACAATATGTTGTTTATATTCCACAGCATCCAGATGAACGTTCTTGACTTGCTTAAACTCATCTGCAAGTTTTGTCAGCTCGAAGTAATGCGTAGCAAATAAAGTAAGACTGCGGTTTTTTGTCAGTAAATGCCGAGCAATAGCAAACGCTAGCGCCAAACCATCAAAAGTCGATGTACCGCGACCAACTTCATCCATCAGTACCAGACTCTGGGCTGTTGCGTTATGGAGTATATTGGCTGTTTCCGTCATTTCCACCATAAACGTGGAACGGCCGCTGGCAAGATCATCGGCGGCACCGATACGGGTAAAGATTTGATCGAGTATGCCAATGCACGCCTTTTTAGCCGGAACGTAACACCCACAATGCACAAGCAAGCTAATCAGTGCTATTTGTCGCATGTAGGTAGATTTCCCACCCATGTTGGGGCCGGTAATCAACAACATGTGCTGTGTTCCGATTTGTTTGGTGCCTAACTGAACATCGTTAGCGACAAAGTTTTCAACTTGGCTTTCTACCACCGGATGGCGGCCGGTATCGATGCTAACAATATTTTCACTGGATAAATAAGGTACAGTGTAGTCAAGCACTTGCGCACGCTCTGCCAATGTGCATAGCACATCGATCTCGGCAACGCTGAGCGCCATTTTCTGTAATGCATCAACATGCTGTAACAGTGCCTCGATTAATTCATCGTATAAATATTTTTCTCGCGCCAGCGCCCGATCCTGCGCCGATAATGCCTTGTCTTCAAAAGTTTTCAGTTCAGGCGTAATATAGCGTTCCGCACTTTTTAGAGTTTGTCTGCGCCGATAATCCGCAGGAATTTTCTCGCTATGCGCATGCGTGACTTCGATATAGAAACCGTGCACGCGGTTATATTCGACTTTCAGATTGGGAATACCGGTACGTTCCTTCTCACGAATTTCCAGCTGTAACAAAAATTCTCCGCAATTGTTTTGCAATGCTCGTAATTCATCCAATTCAGCATCATATCCATCGGCAATCACATTGCCCTCGCGCAACACCACACCGGGCTCTTCCAGCAAGGCTGTATTCAAGAGCTCACCAAACGCAGGCTTAACTTGCAGCGCCTGAATCAATTGATCAATTCTCTCGCTCTGGCACTGCGCAATCGTTGTAGAAATTTCCGGAAATAGTTTCATGCTGTCGCGCAAACCCGATAAATCCCTCGGACGCGCTGATTTAAGTGCAATACGCGCCGTAATCCGCTCAATATCCACGATCTGCCGTAAAAGATTGCGCACCGCCACATAGCTATTTGATCCATTTTCTCCAATCAAGGCGGTAATGCTATCCAGCCGTTTTTGAATTTCGCCTCGATCGCGCAATGGATGATGTAACCAAAATTGCAATAAACGGCTGCCCATATTGGTTGAGCAAGTATCCAGCAAAGACAATAGCGTGGGCGATCTTTCACCCCGGATGGTTTCAGAAATTTCGAGATTGCGGCGGGTTGCGGCATCCATGCGGACATAAATACTTTCCCGCTCAGCTTGTAATGATGTGATATGAAGTGCAGCCGCCCCCTGTGTTAAACGCGCATATTCCAATAACGCGCTCGCCGCGCACAGAGCCGTAGACAAATCCTCACAGCCAAAACCGCAAAGATCATGCGTTTCAAATTGTCGTTTCAGGTTGTTGATCGCGTTATCGCGATCAAATTGCCACGCAGGTAATCGCTTTATAACCCAATTCTTTCCTTGCAACTCATCCAACATAAGCGCTTCAGGGATAAGAATTTCTGCTGGCTGCAAGCGCTCGAATTCGCTGAGTATATTTTGCGGCGATGTCTCCATTATACGTAATTGGCCCGCAGCCAAATTCAACCATGCCAATCCCAGAATCGACTCCTGTATCCATAATGACAGCAAAATACAGTTGCGCTTATCCTCCAGTAAAGCTGCATCCGTTAATGTTCCGGGTGTAATGATACGGACAACCTCGCGTGCTACCGGTCCTTTACTGGTAGCCGGATCACCTACTTGTTCACAAATCGCAATGGATTCGCCTGCCTTGACCAGCTTAGCCAGATATTGCTCGGCTGCATGATAGGGTACCCCCGCCATCTTGATTGGCTCCCCTGCAGAAGCGCCGCGCCGCGTTAATGTGATCCCAAGCAGTTTTGCAGCTTTCTCGGCATCATCAAAAAACAACTCATAAAAATCCCCCATGCGATAAAACATCAACATATCCGGATACTGTGCCTTAATGCGCAAGTATTGCTGCATCATCGGCGTATGCTGCTCTTTAGGGGGTGTCATCTGTTAAATTTAGGGCTGTGTTGCATAAAAGAAATCACAATCTGACGTAACTGACGCTAAGAAATTTATGAACAATCTCGTTTATCATTCCGAATATGGCAAGGAATATTTTGAATCAACAATATAGCTTTCTCTACGTACTCAAAATGACAGCCATCTAGAAACTCCTTAAACTCATTGTAAATCGATCTTGCGCGAAGTATTTTCCAATATGAAAATGAATTTGAAAGAAGATTGGTAAAGTCCGGTATCAAACTTAGTTCTGTCCTAACCCGGATTAAAAATGCGTCCTTATATTCTACCATTGCATCATCAGATAAATTGCTAGAGTGCTGTGGCTGTCAATCATCTCTTAAATTCTCCCGCCTAAAATTTAGGCAAGATACGTGAATTACCCGGTCAGTTTTCAATCGGTACAACAAGGCTTTTACGGTCAAGTTTCAAGCGGTGTCAACAGCCAAGGAAGATCCGCTGTGATAATGGGCCGGAAAATATCAGCGGCATGCTCAAAGTTGGGCACAAAAGCGAGGTATCCAGCTTGATTACATTCAACCAGGAAAACCACAGAATAAATGCCTACGTTGAACGCTATAACAAGACCGTTCGGCATGAAGGACTGGAGATGAATGAATTTTCAACCATTGAGGAAGCGCAACTTACCGCAACACAGTGGTTGTGGATTTACAATAATGAACGTCTGAGTATGGTACCGGAGGTATTGCACCAGCGATGAAGCTGACAGAAGCTTTTAAACTAAAAACTCTCTACTGTAATTTCCCATTAAAAATGGGGATTATCATTGGATCTGTAAATCGATAATCTTCTTACAGCAATTATTCATACAAATATAAAGTGATTTTGTGCACTTATTCCACGTTTGATTGGCTGCTGATTCAAATAGAATCAGCAAACTCATTTAAGAAAGAGTTTCTTTTTCCGTAAATCATAACCTGCGAACCAGCAGAAGGTTCGTGTTTTTCATATATAAAATGGAGTGAGATTTATGCTGCAAGAGCGACCTGCAGGTTCAACAGTTAGCCACTTTATTAATGAATTCCTGACTTTCCGCTTAGGAAATGAAGAATATGGAATAGAGATCCTCAAGGTGCAGGAGATTCGTGGCTATGATGCTATTACTAAAATTGCTAATGCGCCTGATTTTATCAAAGGTGTAGTCAATTTGCGCGGGATCGTTGTGCCGATTATTGATATGCGGATTAAATTTGAATTGAGCGACGTAACGTATGATCAATTTACCGTGGTAATTATATTAAATGTATCCGGACGTGTCGTAGGAGTCGTAGTGGACGGTGTATCAGATGTGATCACTTTGGAAGCCGAACAGATGCGACCTACACCGGGATTGGGTTCAGTAATTGACACTGAATATATTATGGGGCTAGGTGCCGTCGGTGAACGCATGTTGATATTGATAGATATTGAGAAACTGATGAATAGTGACAGTATGGGGTTGTTGGATCCAAGTATCAATTAATAAACATGGAAGTTTGTAAATTAAGATTAAGTTAAAGGAGAATTTGATGTTTAATAACATGACGATTAAATCAAGGCTGGTGTTTGTCATTGGCATGCTGTCGGTTTTGCTGATTGGTGTTGGCAGTATGGGAATATATGGCTTAAATCAGACCAATGACTCCTTGAGAGGCGTTTATGAAGATCGCGCGGTTCCATTGGGAGATCTTGGTTTGGTTCTGGATCGGATGCAACGCGCAAGACTTAATGCTGCTATGTCTGCTTATGGAAGGAGTGCTGAGATTGTAAAAGAACGCCAAGTTATGACGAATCAGAGAGATGCAGAGATTGCAGATCTCTGGAGAAAATATATGGCCACTAATCTAACGCCTGAGGAAGCGACGCTTGCTGAAAATTTTAATCAGCAATGGAAGATATATACAGAATCGCGAAATCACACAATGGCTTTAGCCGCTGCAGGAGATTATGATGCCGGGGTTGACAATTTGACAAATGATGCCGGCACTAAATTTGATGCGGTCCATGGAACCATGTTGAATCTGCTGGAATTGCAACGCAATGAAGCTTCTAAAGAATATGCAGAAGCACAAAGCAGCTATAACAGTATTTTCATGATTTCTTCTACGGTGATTACCTTGGGCGTATTATTGGCTGTGATTATCGGTTTCTTGCTGATAAGAGCAATTGTGATCCCATTGAATGAGGCGGTTGCGGTTGCGAATGCAGTGGCATCGGGTGATTTGACTAGTCATATTGATGTTCATTCAACTAATGAAACAGGACGTTTATTGCAAGCACTTAAAACTATGAATGAAAATTTAACAGATCTAGTGAGTAAAGTGCGCACAGGAACCGATCAGATTGCAACGGCTTCTGGTGAGATTGCCTCAGGTAATTCTGACTTGAGTCAACGTACCGAAGAACAGGCATCCAGTCTGGAAGAAACTGCATCCTCAATGGAAGAGTTGACTTCCACCGTGAAGCAGAATGCCGATAATGCGCGCCAAGCCAATCAACTGGCGGCAGGAGCATCTGAAGTTGCGGTAAAAGGTGGAGCTGTAGTTGGCCAGGTAGTGCAGACCATGAGCGCCATTAATGAAAGTTCCAAGAAAATTGTTGACATTATCAGTGTCATCGATGGCATTGCATTTCAGACCAACATTCTGGCGTTGAATGCTGCGGTAGAAGCGGCACGTGCGGGTGAACAGGGGCGTGGTTTTGCGGTAGTCGCGACGGAAGTGCGTACCTTGGCGCAACGCTCAGCGGCGGCGGCGAAAGAAATCAAGGAATTGATCAGTGATTCAGTAGCTAAAGTGGAAGATGGCACGCGTTTGGTGGATGAGGCGGGTGCCACGATGGATGAGATTGTAACTTCGGTTAAGCGAGTAACCGATATCATGAGTGAGATTTCTGCAGCTTCAAATGAACAAAGTTCAGGGATAGAGCAAGTCAATCAGGCTGTAACGCAGATGGATGAAGTTACCCAGCAAAATGCGGCACTGGTCGAAGAAGCTGCAGCAGCGGCGGAATCAATGAATGATCAGGCACAGGCTCTGACTCAGGCAGTCAGTATTTTTAAAGTATCTGGTGGAGCTGGCCGTGTACAAGGTATGCCAGTTAAAAGAAGCAATCGTACTGCATCAATCGCCAAGTTGCCGAATCGAGGCCCTGCGAAGAAGACAGTGGTGAAATCCAACGATGATTCGGGATCAACTCAGCCACGCAAAGTGGCGTCGGGTGGTGGAGATGATTGGGAAGAGTTTTAGTGTAAAGCTAAACAGGCTAATATAAATTTGGTGGCTACGGCTGAGTAGTCCTACTAAAGGAATCTGGATATGGCACCACTCAATTACTGAGTGGTGCTTTTTTATTCAACCCGAGAACACAATATTGTGTTTTCTCTTAAATCAAAATTTTGCTTGGCAATACACCAATCAAAGTATTTTGAATTTGTGAGTAGGGTTTAACCATATCACCACTGGAGTGTGGCAAAAGTCACAGTCATAGTTTGGATATAAGGGTAAATTCCCTCTCTGTTTTCATCTTCAAAAATACTCAGTAGGTATTACACTTAAAATCAGTTATCGCAATATTGAAATCGGAATGTAAAAATGTATCGATACCTGTACTGAGGAAGATGTTTTACATTTGAACGTTAATTGCGATGGATGATTTTATGACGAGGCCCTTTAATCCCTATTGCTTGCAATAGGGATTTTTTTTACCCGATTTAGTCATTTACCAAGACAGGCGTTATCGCAAGCTGTTGACTAATCGTATTGGCTGCCAACCTGGCAACTGTTGAATCTGGATAAGGGCCAACATGTATTTTGTATAAGCCCTTATTCTTGGTAATATTCACTGTATCTTTGAGTGCCGGAAGTCTCTTATGTATTTGGGAAAGAAAATTCTGTGCATTATCTGATGAGCCGAATGCAGCCAGCTGCAAATAGACCATGTTCATTTCTGCATTACTGTCGGCAACAGGCAGCGAGAGAGATGATTGGGAAGCTGTCAGCACTTTTTGTGCACCATTCGGTATGATGCTCTCAACCTCAACTTGTCCGCTACCACCAGCTAATATTCCCAATTTATATGCAGCAGTATAAGAAAGATCGATAATGCGGTCAGAAAGAAATGGGCCGCGATCATTCAAGCGCACAATCACCGACTTGCCATTCTCCAGATTAGTGACACGGGCATAACTAGGCAACGGCAATGTGGGGTGGGCTGCCGTCATTGCATACATGTCATAAACCTCCCCCACAGCTGTATTGTTACCATGATAGCGACGTCCATACCATGAAGCAATCCCACGTTTCCTGTAAGGCTCCAGGTTAGTCATGGGTTTAAAATGTTTTCCTAATGCGACATAAGGTTGCATATTGGCTGCCCGTAAGGGTTCAGCTTTAGGCACAGCATCCGGAACGAGATGCAGATTGGGAGGGGGATTATCTTCCGGACCATCGTCCAAATAATATCCGCCTCCCCGTCTGGTAATTCCAACTGCGCTAATACCAGATAACTCGGTTGCTATTGTTTTTTTCTGTCCTTGTGCGCTGCTACCACTATATTGTGGTGTGCTGCTGCACGCAGCCAATAATCCAAAAATTAATACAAGCGTCAATCCAAAAATTGATTGGGATAGTACAGAAAAATATTTATACACCTTAAGAAGTGGGGAATCAGAGTTTGTCATGTTTTTACTAGTTTAGGATGTGTGTGAATACTCATCAAAATACCAAAGCCAAGCAACATCGTAACCATGGATGTACCTCCATAACTCATCAGTGGAAGTGGTACACCTACAATCGGAAGAATACCGCTTACCATTCCCATATTAACAAATATATAAGTGCAAAAAGTCAATGTAATCGATCCTGAGATCAAACGTGTAAACTGGGTTGACGCATTTGCCGTAATTGCTATACACCGCCCGATTACTAGCAGATATAATAATAATAATACAGTATTTCCAATTAGCCCAAACTCTTCTGAAAAAACAGCAAAAATAAAGTCGGTGCTTTGTTCTGGCAAAAAATCCAATTGAGTTTGCGTACCATTTTGCCACCCTTTGCCCACCATTCCACCGGAGCCGATTGCAATGGAAGATTGAATGGTATGATAGCCGGCGCCCAAAGGATCCTGTGATGGATCAAGCAATGTCATGATGCGCTGCCGTTGATAATCGTGCATCACCGACCAAAGTACCGGCAAGCTTGCGGCCGCCGCTGTCACTAATCCGACAATAATGCGCCAAGACAATCCGGCTAGAAACAGAACATAAAAGCCGCTGGCAGCAATTAACAAGGCGGTTCCCAAATCCGGTTGTCGCAAGATTAGTAGAACAGGCAATAATAATAATATCGTTGCGCCTAAATAATCTCTCAAACGTAAAGTAATTTCATGCTTATCAAAATACCAGGCCATCATCAACGGTAGCGCGATTTTCATTAGTTCGGATGGCTGAATTCGAGTAACACCGATGCTAAGCCAGCGCCTGGCGCCATTGTTTATTTCTCCGAATAATGCAACGCTGATAAGTAAAATCAACCCCAACATATACATCGGTAATGCCAGACGCATTATTTGTTGCAGGGGAATATTTGCAACCAGCCACATAATTACCAGCGCTATCAATATATTGATCACTTGATTGCTGACTCTGGTTATATTTCCCCCGGTAGCGCTATACAACACAATCAGCCCTATCGCCATCAGTATGAGGATTCCTGCCAACAGAAAGTTATCTATATAGCGCGTAAGGTAGTACCAAATTTTTCTGATTTCAATCATGCATCATGTATGCTGGCCGATTATTAATTGTATATTTATTGATTCTTCTCAGAGATGATCATGCACGTGATTTTTGATCGGATCAATCAGATGTGCAAGATCTGCTTCAGGTAATTTCCCTAATAAAAAATAATCAAATACTTGTCTTGCAATAGGTGCTGCAGTTGAACCGCCGGTACCCGTATTTTCGACTAGAATTGCCAAAGCAATTATGGGGTTTTCTGCTGGTGCATAGGCGATAAACATTGCATGGTCACGGTGACGTTCATTGATCAGTTTTTCATTGTAGCGTTCTCCCTGTTTAATACCGACAACTTGTGATGTGCCGGTCTTGCCGGCAAAAGTATAGTCCGCATTAGCGCCTGCTTTTGCAGCAGTTCCTCCAGGACGGGTAACATCGACAAGCGCACTTTTAACAACTTCAAGATTTTTAGGCTTAAGATTTAAACTATAAAGCAGTTTTGCAGGGATATCCTCAACTTCCCCGGTTTGACTATTCTGAATTTGTTTAACCAAGCGAGGTAAATAGGCTTTACCATTATTTGCGATGATCATCGTGGCGAAAGCGAGCTGAAGGGGTGTAGTCAAATTGTATCCCTGCCCAATGGAAACAGAAATAGTATCCCCGGCATACCATTTTTGTTTATGTTGTCTCATCTTCCAAGCAGAAGAAGGCAATAACCCGGACACCTCTCCTTCAATGTCAATACCTGTTTTCCTTCCTAATCCAAATTGACTGATAAAATTGTGGATATTGTCTATTCCGAGATCGTTGGCAAGACTGTAGTAATAGGTATCGCAAGAAACCACTAAAGACTTGTGCAAATCGACTCTGCCATGTCCCCCCGGTTTCCAGTCCCGGTAGCGTCGACTAACGCCAGGCAAGGAAAAATATCCGGGATCGCTCATGCTATATTCAGCCGTGCGTTTTTCCAGTTCAAGTGCGGCAAGTGCCATAAAGGGCTTAAAGGTTGATCCTGGAGGATATACACCTCGCAGTGCTCGGTTATTGAGAGGGCGATCAATTGAATTGTTAAGCGAATTCCAGCTTTCCTGATCAATGCCGCCGATAAAGAGATTATTGTCATAACCCGGTTTGCTGACGAAAGCAAGCACTTCTCCATTATTGGGATCCAAAGCGACCAGTGCACCGCGGCGATCACCGAATGCCATTTCAGCAATTTCCTGCAGGCCAAGATCTAACGTAAGAATTAAATTATTGCCGGGCGTGGGTGGTGTTCGTGACAAAATTCGAATGGAGCGGCCCGCTGCGTCCGTTTCTACTTCTTCAAATCCTGTGATGCCATGCAGTTGTTTTTCGTAACTCTGCTCAATACCAATTTTGCCAATGTGATGAGAGCCGCGATAATTATGAAGTTCGCCATTACTTTCCAGTTGCTCGAGATCTTGATCATTGATACGGCTGATATAGCCAACCACATGTGAAACCATCTCCTTTTCGGGATATTGACGATATACTTGGGCTTTGATTTCGATACCAGGGAAACGGTAGCGATTGGCTGCAAAAGTTGCAATCTCAACCTCTGTTAAACGATTCCTGATAGGCAGACTCTTGAACCGCTTGCTCTCTTTTAGCAATTTTTTGAACCGCTGACGATCAGTCGGGGTGATTTCAATGATTGCCGCCAATTCATTCAGCGTCGTTTCAAGATCCTGAATTTTACTGGGTACAACTTCCAACGTATATGCTGAATAATTTTGTGCCAATATTCTTCCGTTTCGATCAGAAATCAACCCCCGATAGGGAACCAGTGGTGCAATGGAGATACGATTTGCTTCTGCCAGCGTATGGTAGTGTTCCTGCTGAACAACCTGTAAGAAATAGAAGCGTGCATAAAGCAACAGGAACAGAACAAGAACAAAGCCTGCGCTAACAGTAAGCCGCATACGAAATTTGTGCAGCTCAACCGGATGATTTCTTAGTTCTACACGTTGTCTCATAATGCATTAGAGTCTGGTTTTGGCTTCAATAGCAAGGTCATCAGGAAGGAGGCGGGCGCCCATAGCAAGGCACCTGTCACAGTAGCAAGAAAATATCCCCAGCCAGGCAGTGCTGATCCGTTCGATAATGCTATTAGAATGATGACTATTTGCATTATGAGCAAGAAAAAGCCAATTTGAGGTGCTTGCTTTAGCAAATTGAATAATCGTAAACGCCGACCGAAAATTAGCGTCAGATAAAAAATGACGCAATAGGCCAAAGCATGTTGTCCCAATATCCCGGCATTGCCAACATCCACCATCAATCCCATGCCAAATGCCACGCTCATGCCCAATTTGTAGGGATGATTGACATTCCAGTAGGTTATTGCAAGTGCTACGAAATCAGGGCGCGAGATTAAAAGATCCCCTTGCAATGGCAGAAAATTGAGTATGAGCCCGATTATCAGGCTTGTGGCAATAAACCAATTACCGGCAGGAACATACATATCCTGCCTCAAGTAGTTTTCTTTAATTGAATTGTTCTCTTTAATTCGTTCCGGATCCAATTGTTGACATCTCTTGGGAATCATTAGATTCTGTCTGCGCCAAAGACAAAACTAAAACTTGCCGATTCCGATCCACGCCAGCGATCGGGGTACTGGTAACAAGCGCAAAATCACCCATCGGGTCCTGCTCAATCTTGCGCACAGTTGCAACAGGAATCCCCGGGGGATACACTCCTCCAATTCCTGAGGTAACTAATAAATCATCTTGCTGAATATCCGTATTTACCGACAGATAGCGCAATTCCAGTTCATTGTTTTTGCCAGTTCCGGATATGACTGATCGTAGACCATTGCGAACAACCTGGATCGGAACCGCGTGATCCTTATCTGTCAAGAGTGTTACTTCAGACGACCAGGGATATAACAGGGTAATTTGTCCAATGATACCTTTATCATCAATCACTGCCTGACCCAACTCAATATCATGATAACTACCTTTATTCAAGGTGATTTTATGATTAAACGGATCACGTGGAGTATACTGAATTTCTGCTAATACCACCTTTGTTTTGGTAGTGGTTTCGATTTCCTGTACTGCACCTAACAAGCGGCGTAAGTGCGTATTCTCAGCTTCCAGTGCGTCCAGCCTCAGCAACTGTTCACGACGTTCCAGATAAAGCTGTCTCAATTTGATATTCTCTTCGAGTAAATTGAAACTGGTAATAAATTTTTCAACTTGATCATAGATATCTGCAGGAGTATAAGCGATTCTTTGTAACGGAAATATAATCACGCCAATGGCTTGGCGCAGCTGAGGAAAATATTTGAAATGCGTATCTTCTGCAATCAGCAAGCAGGATAGCATCGCAAATATAAACAATCGTGCAAGCGGGCTTGGACCATGCCTGAAAAACTGTGGCGCTGTTTCCATTAAGTTTCGTCTTCAAGAAAAAGACTTAATTTTGTACTAGAAAGAAAATAAAAGTAAATAATAACTCGACACGAGTTAGTCGCGAGCAAAAATGCCAATGGAGCGATCCATATTTTCCAACGCGATTCCGGCTCCACGTACTACACAGGTCAGTGGATCATCGGCAACGATGACCGATAAACCGGTTTCTTCCATTAATAATCGATCAACATCCCGCAACAAAGCTCCACCCCCGGTCATAACCATGCCTTTATCAGCTATATCCGCGCCCAATTCCGGCGGGGTATGTTCCAAGGCCGATTTAACTGCACTGACAATACTATTGATTGGTTCAGTCAGCGCCTCCAGAATTTCATTACTGGAAATGGTGAAGCTACGCGGTATTCCTTCCGCAAGATTGCGACCTTTTACTTCAATTTCCCGTACTTCGGAGCCGGGAAACGCTGAGCCGATTTCTTTTTTAATGATTTCCGCAGTAACTTCACCGATCAGCATGCCATAATTGCGACGAATATAATTGATGATGGCTTCATCAAACTTATCTCCTCCAACACGTACAGAATTGGAATAAACGATACCGCCCAGAGAAATAACACCCACTTCTGTAGTGCCGCCGCCGATGTCAACCACCATCGAACCCGTCGGAGACTCCACTGGAAGATCAGCTCCCAATGCAGCTGCCATCGGTTCCTCGATCAGCTCAACCTTGCGTGCGCCCGCGCCATAAGCTGCTTCACGAATAGCTCGGCGTTCCACCTGCGTGGAGCCATAGGGTACACAAATTACAATGCGTGGGTTGGCGGAAAATAGGCGTGGCGGATTCACTTTGCGGATAAACATCTTGAGCATCTGCTCCGTCACGGTAAAATCTGCAATCACACCATCTTTCATAGGGCGGATTGCGGTGATGTTGCCCGGAGTACGCCCAAGCATTTGTTTGGCTGCAAGACCCACCTGCTGGATCATTTTTTTTCCGTTGGCTCCACTTTCTTCGCGAATAGCCACTACTGAGGGTTCATCCAGCACAATACCTTGGCCATGGACATATATCAGTGTATTGGCTGTGCCCAAATCAATCGCCATGTCTGTTGAGAAATAGCTTCCAAGAATACTGTTGTTCAAGAAATTAAACATAGTGGCAATATCCAATATTAGTAATTATGATGAGAGCGAATAATAAATAAAACCATCAAAAAATAATACGCCAGTTAAACTGCGGCATGATACCCTAATACTTCTTTGAATATAAGGTTACCTATTTAAAATGACTTTATCTGTTAGTGATGTAAAACGGATTGCTGACCTTGCCTATATTGAGATTAACGATAACGAGGCTAAAGAGGTTTTGGGTCAGTTATCCGGTATTTTTGATCTGATAGAAACCATGCAAGCAGTGGATACTTCAACAGTTGAACCCATGTCTCATGCGCAAAGTGTTTTGCAACGCCTCCGTGATGATGAGGTCACTGAAACTGATCAGCACGAATTATATCAATCGATCGCACCACAAGTCGAAGCCGATCTCTATCTGGTTCCACAAGTCATTGAATAGGCACGTAGCGGGATAAGTCCACAGAATTTCATAGAACTTAAGTACCCCCATTATACGCAACAATTTATTTTTCCTTAATCAATAAATCCATGTTTAATGCCAGTCTTAAACAGCTCTCAAACCAGCTTGCCGAAAAAAAATTTTCCAGCACTGAATTAACCACCCAATTCTTGCGGCGCATTAAACAATTTAATCCTGAATACAACGCTTTTATTACGATCGACGAAGAAATAAGCCTTGCCCAAGCAAAAGCGGCAGACAAAATGATTGCCACGGGGCAGGCCGGTCCATTAACCGGAATTCCAATTGCGCAGAAAGATATTTTTTGCGCCAAAGGCTGGCTGACTACATGCGGCTCAAGGATGCTGTCAAATTTTGTTTCACCGTATGATGCCGGTGTCATTGAACGTTTCAATCAGGCTGGCGCGATCAATATCGGTAAAACCAACATGGATGAGTTCGCCATGGGATCAAGCAATGAAACATCCTATTATGGCATGGTAAAAAACCCCTGGGATATTGCGGCAGTGCCTGGCGGCAGTTCAGGCGGGGCGGCGTGTGCCGTTGCAGCCCGATTAGCACCCGCGGCAACCGGTACCGATACGGGCGGTTCGATTCGCCAACCCGCAGCATTATGCGGTATTTCCGGAATTAAACCGACCTATGGATTGGTGTCGCGCTACGGCATGATCGCCTTTGCCTCCAGTTTGGATCAGGGTGGACCGATGGCTAAGTCAGCCGAAGACCTGGCGTTATTGCTGAATGTCATGACCGGATTCGATCCGCGTGATTCCACCAGCTTGCGGCGGGATGCAGAGGACTACACGCAGGATTTGCAGAAACCTTTAGCCGGTTTGCGCATTGGTCTACCGAAGGAATATTTTGCCGAGGGCATGAGCCAGGATGTCGCAAACGCGATCGAAAAGGCTTTAATCGAGTATCGTAAATTGGGCGCGCAGACTGTCGAAGTTTCATTACCCAATGCACCATTGTCGATTCCGGTTTATTATGTGTTGGCGCCTGCAGAAGCATCGAGCAATTTATCCCGTTTCGATGGGGTGCGCTACGGTTATCGTGCCCCATCATACAGCGATCTGGCGGACATGTACCGCAAAACGCGTGCACAAGGTTTTGGCGCGGAAGTGAAGCGACGAATTCTAATCGGTACTTATGTGTTGTCGCATGGTTATTATGATGCCTACTATATCAAGGCGCAGAAACTGCGCCGCCTGATCGCACAAGATTTTACTGAGGCCTATAAACAATGCGATATCATTATGGGGCCTACCACTCCTACCGTCGCATTTAATCTGGGAGAAAAAAGCGGTGATCCGATCCAAATGTATTTATCGGATATCTATACCAGTGCGGCAAACCTGGCCGGAATGCCGGCGATGTCGATCCCGATCGGTTTTGGTGACAAAAACCGGCCCATCGGTTTACACATCATGGGTAATTATTTTAAGGAAGCACAAATGCTGAATATTGCGCACCAATATCAATTGGTGACAGACTGGCATTTGAAGTTGCCTGTTTAAAGCTATCGTTCATTCATGAAATCAGTCATCTAGCCGGAAATCATCATGCAGTGGGAAATTGTCATCGGTCTGGAAGTACATGCTCAACTTTCAACGCAATCTAAAATCTTCTCGGGCGCATCCACCGCCTATGGCGCCCCGCCGAATACGCAGGCGTGTGTTATTGACTTGGCATTGCCCGGCATTTTGCCGGTACTCAACAAGGGCGCGGTTGAGCGGGCAATCAAGTTTGGCTTGTCGGTGGGTGCCAAAATTAATTCGCCATCTATTTTCGCGCGCAAAAATTATTTTTATCCTGATTTGCCGAAAGGCTATCAAATCAGTCAATACGAATTACCGGTGGTGCAAGGTGGCAACATTCGGATTCCGTCCGATGGCGTAGAAAAAAACATTCGTTTGACTCGAGCGCATCTGGAGGAGGACGCCGGAAAGTCGCTGCACGAGGATTTTCATGGTATGAGTGGGATTGATCTGAATCGGGCTGGTACGCCCTTGCTGGAAATTGTTTCTGAGCCGGATATGCGCAGCAGTGCGGAAGCCGTAACTTATGCGAAAACACTCCATGCTCTGGTGCGTTGGATCGGTATTTGCGATGGCAATATGCAGGAAGGTTCTTTCCGCTGCGATGCCAATGTTTCGGTACGTCCTCGCGGTACAGAAAAACTTGGTACACGCTGCGAAATCAAAAATCTGAATTCATTTCGCTTTCTTGAGAAAGCGATCGATTATGAAGCCAGAAGACAAATTGAAATTCTGGAAGACGGCGGCACTATTCGACAGGAAACTCGTTTGTACGATGCTGGCAAAGATGAAACGCGAACCATGCGTACCAAGGAAGATGCCAACGATTACCGATATTTTCCCGATCCGGATTTATTGCCGCTCGAAATTTCTGCAAGCTGGATTGATCAGGTGCGATCAGCCTTGCCGGAATTGCCTCAAGTGCGACGAGATCGTTATATGTCCGAGTTTGCGCTATCTGCTTATGATGCCTCCGTCTTAACCAGTTCGCGCGAAACTGCAGATTATTTTGAGTCAGCTATCAGGCAATTGCCTGCGCAAGAAAAATTGTGTGCCAACTGGATCATGGGTGAAATCAGCGGACAATTGAATAAAGAAGGACTTGAGATCAGCGCATGTCCAATCACTCCTTCCCAACTCGCTATGCTGCTGGAGCGCATCAGTGATGGCACCATTTCCGGTAAGGCAGCCAAAACGGTATTTGAAAGCATGTGGAATGGTGAGCTGGAAAAGAATGTCGATGCCATTATTGCTGCAAAAGGACTAAAACAAATTTCCGACGATAGCGCTATTGAGAAACTGGTCGATCAAGTACTGGCGGCTAATGCGCAGCAAGTTGCAGACTATCGGAATGGCAAAGAAAAAGCCTTCAACTCACTGGTCGGTCAGATCATGAAAGCAACGCATGGAAAAGCCAATCCAGCACAGGTGAATATTATTCTGAAAAAGAAACTGGAGGAATAACGGCTATATAAAAATATCGATTTAAGCCTGGTCATCGGGCTCAGATCCAGTAGAGGACTATAAGCTACCAACGTTTTTTTACTTTATTCCAGCGATAAAGTGCAGCGGCAAATAAATTATAGCCAAAACTGCATAGCTGCCTGACAATCGGGATTCCAAGCATGCTTGCCTTCCATCGTTCATGGGCGGACGCCCGCCAGATTGCCAGGAAAGCATCGAAGCCGATATGAAGATTGCCCGATTCATCAATAACATGCAGGCGTTCACGAACAAATTCAATATTCGAACTGACTTCGGAAACAAGAGCGCGATGCGTGTGAATATCATTCCACCGAATTTCACAGCGACTTTCTTTGCCCATCTGAGTCTCAATCCCAGCTTTGCATACCGGACAGGCTGAGTTGTAATACACTTTTATTTTCGGCTGACTTGTCATAGTGATTTTCCACGATAAATAGCGAGAAGAATGGGAATCTCCTTTGTGCACAGCATTAAACTTCCGATGGAAGTGTGCTGTCAGAAATGTCGACAGGCCTTCAACGGATTGCCGAATATATAGAAATTTTCTATAACCGGCAGCGTAACATAAAAGATTGGACTATCTATCGCCAGCATAATTTTCGCAGCGATATTATGCAAATCTACACGATACTTAAACCAATGCTTCATTTTTGACAGCACAACTCAAATCTGCTATTGCTGATATTCATACTTATATTGGTTACTATAACACTCAGTGTATTCATGGAACCATATGATGATATAACACCGGTAGAATTTTAAAAACGAATGAATGAAGTATCCGGTTCTATTTGACCTAACAAGTATGCATTAATTTTTGGCAATCAAAGGTTATAAAACCTGTGTGACCCTGATTACCATAAATTCGAACCAGGAGAATGTTATCAACATGAAAGAGTTCGGATTTTCAGCCCGTACACGAGATATACTTCGTGGCGCCCTTGATACGGAATTACTATGCTCCGAGTTGTTCAGCATTGAGCAATTAAAGCGTCATGGGATCATGCTGGCCGGACGATACAAGATCAATCCCAACCCTGGACCCGACCGGTTATTGCCACGATTAGCGGACAATGAGCGGGTTATTTTTGCGGCATATGACATTGTAACTGTGGCAATTGCACCGGGAAAACGAATCATTCCCGCAGAGGCTTGGTTGCTGGATAATTTTTATCTGATCGAACAGCAGATCAATCAAGCGCGGCGACATTTACCACGCGGGTACAGCCGTCAATTGCCGCGGTTGGCGAATAGCTCGTCAGCTGGTTTCCCGCGCATCTATGACTTGGCATTGCAACTCATCTCCCACATGGATGGCCGTATCGATAAGGAAAACGCTACTCAGTTTGTCGCTGCCTACCAGACTGTTGAACCGCTCAAGCTAGGTGAGTTATGGGCATTTCCGATCATGTTGCAATTGGCGCTATTAGAAAATATTCGCCGGGTTGCGCTACGTATTGCCCGGCGACGCGAAGAACTCAATGCAGCCATCAGTTGGGCGGATCGTATGCTCGCGACCGCAGAGAAGGAGCCAAAACAACTGATTCGGTTGCTGGCTGAGTTTGCTAATGCTGACGTGCCTCTGACCGCGCCGTTTGTGGAAGAATTTTATGCTCGACTCCAGGCTCAAGGGCCAGCAATGGCATTTGTTCAAACCTGGGTTGAGCAAAAATTGTTAGAACAAGGGATAACGGCAACTCAATTGTCAGAAGTGGCTGGTCGAACGGCTGCAGCCAATCAGATTTCCATTGCCAACAGTATTGGTAGTCTGCGTTTTATTGGTACCATGGATTGGAGAAATTATGTCGAATCGCTCAGCGTTGTCGAGGAAACATTACGTGAAGATCCTGCGGGGATGCATATTTTCCAGGATTTCGCCACTCGCGATCGCTATCGGCATGTCATTGAGGATGTGGCGAGAAGCAGTTCACGCAGTGAATTGGCGGTGGCACGTGAAGTTATTGCATTGGCGCAGGATGCCGCAGAGCAAGGGGGTATCCAGAACCGTGCAGCGCATGTTGGATATTATCTGATTGATCGCGGCCGGCCAATATTGGAACGCAAAGTCGATTTCCAATTGCCGTGGAAGTTACGCATCAGCCGTGCGAGCCAGCCTCTCAACTTGCTTCTGTATCTTGGTCCGATCTTGTTGCTGACCATTTTGGCAGCATTGGTCGCACTTTTTGCATTCGACGATCTTGGGTCACGAGACTGGCGCTATTGGTTTTTTGCGTTTACTGGCACCATTGGCGCTTCGGCACTGGCAGTTCCACTGGTAAATTTGTTCGTGACGCTTGTTTTGCCGCCACGCCCGTTGCCACGGTTGGATTTTTCCAACGGTATCCCCGCGACTCACCGCACTATGGTGGTCGTTCCCACCTTGCTGAGTACACCGCAGGAGGTTGAAGATCTGCTCGAGGCATTGGAGATCCGCTATCTCGGTAATCGTGATCCCAATCTGTTCTTTGCTCTGCTGACGGATTTCCGTGATGCTGCGCAACGCACGCAGCCGGAGGATGACGCGTTGCTGGTTTATGCCCGTACTGCCGTACAGGCACTCAATGCCACTTACCAAGACGACCGCCCGTGCATTTTCTATTTATTTCATCGCCCACGGGTATGGAATCCACACGAACAAGTATGGATGGGGTATGAACGCAAGCGCGGCAAATTGGAACAATTCAATGCGTTACTTCGCGGCGGCGAAAGAAGCGCATTCTCGGATATTGTCGGAGAGACCTCCATTCTCGCATCAATCCAGTATGTCATCACTTTGGATACCGATACGCAGCTTCCTCGCGATGCAGCACGTTCCTTGATCGGTAACATGGCTCATCCGCTCAATCGCCCGGTATACGACGCTGACCAAGGGCGCATTGTCGAAGGCTACGCGATCCTGCAACCGCGTGTTTCGATCAGCCTGACCAGCGCAAGCCAGTCGTATTTTACAAAATTATTCGCGGGCGAGTCGGGCATTGATCCTTATTCGCGCGAAATATCCGATGTCTACCAGGATATTTTTGGCGAAGGATCATTCATCGGCAAGGGTATTTACGATGTAGATGCCTTTCGGCAGGCCATTGATGGACGTTTTCCCGAGAATCTTATTCTCAGTCATGATTTGCTGGAAAGCGGCTATGCGCGTTGCGCACTGGTGACTGATGTGGATCTCATCGAAGAGCATCCGGCCAGTTATGCTACAGAGGCTAGTCGACGACACCGTTGGATACGCGGTGATTGGCAGCTTGCAGGTTGGTTGCTCCCGCACGTTCCGGGGCCAGCCATTTCCAATAAATCGAAGGCCGAACGGCAACCCAATCCGCTTACCGCATTGTTAATATGGAAAATATTTGACAACCTTCGACGCAGTCTGGTATCGCCGTCTCTGCTGGCATTATTGGCAGGGGGGTGGTTGTTCGGTACTGGGCCCGCATGGTTCTGGATTCTGTTGGTTGCGAGCGTGGTGCTCTTGCCTGTCTTGCTGGGAAGCGTCATCGAATTGATCCGCAAACCACAAGAGCGTGACTGGCTGGTGCATTTGAGTTTGACCAGCAAGTCAGCTGGCCGTCCCATCGTACTTGCTTTGCTGACACTGGTTATGTTGCCTTATGACACCCTGATCAGCTTGAGCGCAATTCTGCGATCGGGTCTGCGTATGTTATTCACGCGACGTAGCCTGATGCTGTGGCATTTACCCTCCTATACGCGCCGCAATGCATGCCGCACATTGTTCGATTTTGTGAAGGAAATGTGGATATCACCTGTTTCGGCAGTTGTTTTAGGGTTGTTATTGTGGAGCAATTCAGTAACAGAAATGTTCTTTTATGCGCCTATCTTGTTAGCCTGGTTGTTGTCACCTATCGTGGGCTGGTGGATCAGCAAACCGCTGATATCTCCGGTACCTCAGCTGACGCTGGATCAGCGCGTGTTCCTGCGTACAGCGGCTCGACGTACGTGGCGCTATTTCGCTCAGTTTGTCGGCCCACAGGACAATTGGTTGCCCCCCGACAATTTTCAGGAATATCCAGCTCAAGTCATTGCCACACGGACATCGCCCACGAATATCGGCATGGCATTGTTAGCCGATCTGGCCGCGTATGATTTTGGTTACATTTCCGCAGGGGAATTTTTACGTCGCATTCAGAACACATTGGAAACAATGGAAAAGTTGGAGCGTTATCTGGGCCATTTTTATAACTGGTATGACACGCGAACATTGAAACCCTTACATCCTCGATATATTTCTTCAGTGGATAGTGGAAATCTAGTCGGCAGTTTGCTCACTTTATTGGCAGGATTGGCTGAGCTGAGAGATCAACCAATCCTGTCACCTAATACATTGCAAGGATTGCAAGATACTTTGCGAGTGCTTGCCGAGCATGTACCCGTCTTACCCGCTTCGGATCTGGCACAGAAAATCAAAGTTCTTGAAGATAACCTGTACAGACTCACATTGAACGAGTCTGTACAAAATCTGGCGATCATCGATAACTTACTGAACGAGATGCAGCGTATTGGCGATGAAATGATGGCTTGTCTGCCCACAGATATCGATATCGACGGCGAATTGTATTACTGGGCACTGGCATTTATTAAGCAAATCAAAGACTTTAAAGATGATCTAAGATATCTGGTACTCGAACCACAATACTTCAAGAATATTCCGACGCTAGCTGAATTGGCTAAAGGCAACACTGCAGGCACAGATACGATGATGCCGGCCGGAGCGTCTAGAGGTGCGCTGGAGCGGATTAAAATGATCAATGTCCTGGCGGACCGTTGTCGCCAACTTGTGGTAATGGATTTTGAATTTCTCTATGATTCAACGCGTGATTTGCTGGCTATCGGCTATGACGTGAGTGAACGGCGGCGCGATCAATCCTGCTATGATTTGCTGGCATCGGAGGCGCGCCTAGCCAGTTTTCTACTCATCGCTCAGGGACAGATCCCGCAGAAGCACTGGTTTGTGCTTGGCCGACTGCTGACTAGTCACGGTGGAGAAATCAGCCTGATCTCCTGGAGTGGTTCGATGTTCGAATACCTCATGCCGTGCTTGATCATGCCGAATTACGAAAACACCTTATTGGAACAAACTTGCAAAGCCGCGGTATTGCGCCAGATTGAATACGGTCGGCAACGCGAAGTACCTTGGGGCATTTCAGAATCTTGCTATAACGCCACCGATATACAACAAATTTATCAATATCGGGCATTTGGTGTGCCGGGACTTGGTTTCAAACGAGGATTGGGAGATGATCTGGTCATCGCACCTTATGCCAGCGCACTGGCATTGATGGTGATGCCGCATGAAGCATGTCGCAACTTGCAGACATTGGCCGCTAATGGCTTGCTCGGTGCTTGTGGGTTCTATGAGGCAGTCGATTACACGCCATCGCGTGTGCCGCGCGGCAAGTCCAGCGCTATTGTACGTACCTACATGGCACATCACCAAGGCATGAGTCTGTTGGCTTTTGAGCAACTATTGCTTAACCGCCCAATGCAGCGCCGTTTTATGTCGGACCCGCTGATTCAAGCGACAAAGTTGTTGCTGCAGGAGCGTATACCGAAGAAAGGGGCAACATTGCATCCGCATGCAGCGGAAGTAAACGCCGCTGCGCGACCAGCGATCGCAGAATCGGGCACGATTATGCGCGTGTTCACCGATTTGAACACACCGATACCGGAAGTCCATTTGTTATCCAATGGCCAGTATCATGTTATGGCGACAAATGCAGGGGGCGGTTACAGTCGATGGCGTGATCTGGCTGTCACTCGTTGGCGCGAAGATGCCACCTCTGATGGCTGGGGCACCTTCATTTACTTGCGTGATCGTGATTCGGGGCATTACTGGTCCACCGCCTATCAGCCCACTCTGCGCGAAGCCGATCATTATGAAGCGATCTTCGTACAGGCACGCGCGGAATACCGTTGCCGTGACCAAGCGATTGAAGCGCACACTGAAATTAGCGTTTCTCCTGAAGATGACGTCGAAATTCGCCGTGTTACCCTCACCAATCAATCGTCGCGTACCCGTCATATTGAAGTAACGAGTTATGCAGAAGTGGTATTGGCACCGTTGAATTCTGATTTGGCTCATCGAGCTTTTAGTAATCTGTTTGTACAAACGGAAATTGTTCGCGACCGGCAGGCGATTCTCTGCACGCGGCGGCGTCGCACGCCGGAAGAGCAGATACCATGGATGTTCCATCTAATGGCAGCTCCAGGTGCGATAATTGATGAGCCATCTTTTGAAACCGACCGTGCCCGATTTATCGGACGGGGGCGAACACCGGCCAATCCGGTGGTGTTGGATGCCGCTAGTCATGTATCAACTTTATCGAACACGGACGGTTCGGTGCTCGATCCGATCGTGGCCATCCGCCGCACCATTACTTTATTGCCAGACGAATCGGCCACGGTGCAAATCATTTCCGGTGTTGCAAGCACGCGTGAAGCGTCTTTGGGATTGTTGGAGAATTATTGTGATCGGCACTTCGTGGAACGTGCTTTTGAAATGGCATGGTTTCAGAGTCAGGAAGTGCTGCGTCATCTTAATATCACCGAAGCTGATGCTCAGATTTACGGCCGCCTTGCCAGCTCTGTCATTTATAACAACGCCATGCGACGCACGGCTCCCAGTATCATTGCACGCAATCAACTGGGTCAATCCGGGCTTTGGCGTTTTGCTATCTCGGGTGATCTACCGATTGTGCTGATCCGAATCGGAAATCTGAATCGAATAGATCTGGTGAAGCAGGCGCTACAGGCCCATGCTTATTGGCGAATGAAAGGATTAATTGCTGATTTGGTGATTGTGAACGAGGATTTCTCTGGTTACCGGGCAGTTTTGCACGATCAGCTCATTGGATTGATTAATGCAGGAGCTGACGCGCAAATAATCGACAAGCCAGGAGGCGTCTTTGTACGACGAACTGAAGAGCTTTCCGAAGATGAGAGAGTCTTGCTTCAAACGGTCGCTCGCATCGTGTTTAGCGATACGGCAGAAACACTGATCGAGCCATTGGAACGCCGCATATCATCTGAACGGATTTCTGATCGCCTGGAACCCCGGTTGCTGCCGATTTTTGAAGAAGTCACCCCATTGGCAAAGCGCGAACGGATTTTCTACAATGGCTTGGGAGGGTTTACGCCCGATGGGCGCGAATATGTCATTACTCTGGAACCGGGTAAAAGTACGCCTGCGCCGTGGGTCAATGTAATCGCCAGCCCGTATATCGGTACGGTAGTCAGCGAGTGCGGCAGCGCATATACGTGGGTGGAGAATGCGCACGAGTTCCGATTGACCACTTGGCACAATGATTCATTAAGCGATAGTAGTGGCGAGATGTTCTATGTCCGTGATGATGATACAGGAATTTTCTGGTCACCAACGCCATTGCCAGCCGGCGGTCAATCCGGATATGTGTGTCGCCATGGGTTTGGGTACA